>NZ_AZDU01000031.1 GCF_001434815.1 Lactobacillus equicursoris DSM 19284 = JCM 14600 = CIP 110162 | reverse complement strand
TAATACTAAATTGTCCCAATTTTTGGGGGCACATCATTCGCGTGAGCTGATGCGGGCTTTTTTATATGGGACATAACCGCAGGCAACTGGCTGGCCTGCTTTATGGCTAATAAAATAACTCCTTATATATAACGCTTGTTATTTTTTTAGTCTCTGCCAAGATGGTATAATTATCAGGATATATAAATAAAGGGGAGAGAAAATGAAACGAAAACAAGCCGAATTGCCTGAAAAATGGCGGCCAGTCTGTCGCTGGCTGTACCGCCTGCTACCATACGCCATTTTGCTCTTGTTGGCGGCCAAGATTTCCTGGACGCAGATGCTGACGGGGAACATGCTGATCGGCTCCGACAGCCTGTTTCACTTCAACCGGATCTATGAGGCCAGCCAGCAGCTCAAGCACGGCAACTTCAGCTGGTTCATGTCCATCTACGGCTACACGCAAAGCGGCCGGGTGGTCAATGCCTTGTACGGGCCGCTGTTTGCCTATTTCTTGGGGGCCATCCTCCTGTTGGTGGGCAAGTGGTACAGGTTCCAGGTGATCACCAGCTTTTTGATCTACTTTTTCTCTGGAACAGGCTTTTATTTAGCCGCGCGCAAGGTCAAGGCCAACCGCTTTCTGGCAGCCATTTTGGCCGTAGTCTACATCACGATCGGCTGGGTGCCGCGCTGGCAGATGGGGACCAATTTTTCCGCGATCAGTGCGCTGCTATTGCCATACGCGGCTAATGTGGCCCTGACCATGGTCTTGGACAAAAAGCGGCCAGTCCACTGGCTGCCGTTGACATTCTTGATGACTTTCGCGGCTGAAAGCCACCTGCTGACTGGGGTCGCGGCCGTCTTTATGCTTTTGCCGGCCTGGCTTTATGCTTTGGTGGCCAATCGCGCTGACCAGCAACGAAAGCAACTCATCACTGACACCGCCAAGGCAGTCGGGATGACGCTCTTGCTGAGCCTGAATACTTTGGCCTCGCTGCTTTATATCAGCCATACCAATATCCTGGTGACGGCGGCCAAGATGCGGATGTCGCGCAATGTCTTGGTCATGTCCCGTTCTACTGTTCGTAGTGGCCTGGTCCTGCTTATTTCGTCGCGGACCTTTATCTCGCCCTACATGCTGGCCATCCTGTTGGTCCAGATCGCCGCGGCCTTTTTGCTGGCTATTTTTCGACGAGGCGAAATGACCAAGCTCAACTTGACCATGACTTTGTACGGGACCATGTGGCTCTTGCTCAGCTCCAGCCTGCTGCCTTGGCAGGCCATTGAAGACCGCTTCCCGTTCTTAGGCCAGTACTTCCAGTTCCCGGCCCGCATGCTCTGCCTGGCTTACCCGCTGCTGCTTTTGGGCCTGGCCATGACCATCCAGCGCCTGGGCGAAATAGGCAAGCAGCTGGGTGGCAGGATTTCCCTGGCCGGACTTGGGGCCACGCTCATCTTGCTGCTGGCTGCTTTGGCCAATGTCCGCTTTTTGGACAACCAGTTGTCTTATAATTCCCGCATTGGCTACATGTCAGGAGCCTTAAAGGATACTGCTGCCGCAATGGGGGCGGGCAATGAGCGCGCGGTCATCAACAAGGCCAAGGCGGCGACCCACCTGGATGATCCCGGCAAGTTCCTGGCCACCATCAAAAAGACCGTGGGTGACTACCTGCCGGTTAAGTCCAAGAAGATTACCACCCGCCACGCCGAGCGCCTCTACGTCACGGCCGTGATCCAGAAGAACCATTTGGTCAAAAAGACCGTCCTGCCTGGCGGGCGGCTGCAGATGACCTGGACGAGCAAGCAGGGCGGGGCTATGTTCCTGCCCGTCGTCACCTACGCCCAGTCGCGCCTGACGGTCAACGGGCAAGCCGTCAAGCCGGTCCGCTTGTCCAAGATCCAGGCGCCAAAAGTCCGCCAAAAACGGGGGAAGAACGTGGCCGTCATGGACTTCGTCACGCCTTTATGGCTGAACCTGCTTTTGACGCTTTCGCTGCTGCTGGACGCCATCTTTCCGCTGGCCTGCCTGCGGTGCGAGCTGCTGAAAAAACGCAAATAATTGCTTTAAGTCGTCCGCCGGAAAGGCGGACGACTTTTTGCTTATATTTAACATGATCTTTGTGTCTGCTTAAAGTTCATCTCGGGGGTCATATCATTTCGCTGTTACTTTTTCCTTAATTATCGGGCAAAAGTTTTGGCTTAGGCTAAAAATCAACTAAAATAGATTTAGTCTAAAAAAGTAAAGCGAGGAAAAGAAATGGCAAGAAAACGCAGGCGCAGAAAGAGCCGCAAGCAAAATACCAGCCTGATTTCAGTCTTAGTAGCGATAGCAGCGGTGGCTTGGGGCGTCTACACCCAAGGCGGGCAAAAGCAAGTCAGCATCCCCGGCATCACCAGCAGTGTCAGCCAAAAGACCAGTAGCAGTTCAAATATCAGTAACTCAACTAATGCAGTTGCTAACGCCGGCAAGCAAAACACGGTTTATGGCGGCCTAGCCAAGAGCGACTACCAGAAGCTGGCCAAGCTGGACTTCAAGTCTGGCGGCAAGGCCTACATCTACGTTAATAACAACCATTCCACCCTGGTCAAGGGTGCCTGGAAGGTCAACCGGGTCATTTATTCTAACCTAGACAAGCAAAACCGGACTTCTAGCTCCAACACCGCCTTTTTGGAAAAAAGAAACCTGGCTAACGACTCGTTGCGCGTGCGGCAGTACATCCAGCCAACCGGCTGGCACTCCAACAGCGGCTCAGTCCAGATCTACAACCGGGGCCACCTGATCGCTTATTCGGTTTCAGCTGGCATTGACCAAGATGGCAACTACAACCCCAAGAACCAGTCAGGGGACCAAAATAACCCGAAGAACCTGTTTACCCAGAGCGCCTTTTCCAACCAGAAGATTCAAACCATTTTTGAAAGCAAGGTGCGGGCGGCCTTGAGGCAAAACAAGAAGGTCATCTACCAGGCAACGCCGATTTTCCGAGGGACGGAATTGATGGCGCGGGGGATCAACCTCCAAGCCGTTTCAACGGACGGGACTTTTGACTTCAACGTTTACCTGTACAACGTGCAGCCGGGCTACGTTTTTGACTACGCGACCGGCCGGGCCAAGGTCAATCGGCAGCTGCAGGTAACGGAGTAATTTTTTAAAAGAAAAGAGGCAAAACATGCGAGACAATTGTACGACCATGCTGGTGGGCAAGGGCGCCAGCCTAGATGGGTCAACTATTATTGCCAGAGACGAAGACTACGACCAAGCCTATAACGAAAAGCGTTTTGTCTACTACCCTGCTAAAAAGTATGACGAGCTCTTCGTGTCCAAGGGGACGGGCGTGGAAATCCCTTTAAAGGGGGAGGGCGCCGGCTTTACCGCAGTCCGGGATGCGGTGGAAGACTACGGCCGCTTTGACGAGCAGGGGATCAATTCCTACAACGTGGCCATGAGTGCAACGGAATCAGAAGCCAGCAACCAGCGGGTTTTAGGCCACGATCCCTTTGTCCCAAACGGCATCGGGGAAGACGCCATGCTTTACCTGGTCCTGCCCTTTGTCAAAAGTGCTAAGGAAGGCGTTCTCCGTTTAGGCCAATTAGTTGAAAAGTACGGGTCAAGTGAAAGCAATGGGATCGCCTTCGCCGATGAAGACGAGATCTGGTACATGGAAACCGGCGCCGGCCACCAGTGGGTCGCCCGCCGGGTGCCAGACGACTGCTATGTGGTGGCGCCAAACATGATGATCATTGAAGAGATTGATTTTGCAGACCCAGACAATTACTTATTTGCTTCTGGCATTCGAGACTTTGTCGAAAAGTACCACTTGAATCCTAACCCCAATGGGGTCTTCAACTTCCGGGACATTTTTGCCCCTAAAGACGAGGCTGACCAGCGCTACAACACCCCGCGGATGTGGTATGGGCAAAAGCTGTTTAACCCCGAAATTGAACAGGAAATTACCAGCTTTGACATGCCATTTTGCCGGGTGCCAGTCAAGAAAATCGCGATTGAAGACGTGCAGTTTTACCTGAGCAGCCACTATAACGGGACGGAATACGATTATTTGAGCTGGAAGGAAACCAGCGAAGCCAAGAAGACCGCCTACCGGCCGATTGCCGTGACGACTGCCCAGGAGTGCTCTATTTTGCAGCTGCGCCCGGGAAAAAATGGCTACCAGGCCATCCAGTGGCTGAACTTTGGCCTTTACTCCGCTGCTCCGTGGGTGCCTTTTTACACCAATATCGTGGACACGCCAGAAGGCTACCAGATCAAGACTGGGCAGGTAGACCCGACTAACAGTGCCTACTGGCTCTACAAGACCATCCAGGCCCTCTTAGAAGGCAAGCAAAAAGACTGGCAGCCAAAACTGCGCAAGTTCCAGTACGAATGCCAGTCTATGGCGGTGCACCATGTGGACGTAACCGATGACCAGGCCCAAAAAGTTGACAGCAGCGATTTGCCGGAATTTTTGACGGCGGCCAACAGCGAAATCGCTGAAGCCATCACCAAGAAGGGCAAGGAGCTCTTTGACCAGCTGGTCAAGGAAACTTTGAACACGTCTATGTACAGCTACCGCCCTTAATGGCACAATAGAAGAGTATCGAAAAATATTGCAATTGCTTTTTGTATAGACTAGGAGAAAAAATAAATGACTAAAGAGATGACGATTATTGGCCAAGGATTAACGGTTAAGGGCAAGTTTGGCGAGCCGGTTAACCCTGTAGACGGAGTTGCCCCTTTGGTCATCCAGCCAATCATTGAAGCCGGCGACAAGTCTGAAGCCATCAGTCAGGTCTTAAACGCAGCCGGCATTTTGACTTTTACCTTTAAGAGCAAAAGTATCGAAAGCGCTGTGAAGGCACTGGAAGTTGTCTTTACTGAACTGAGACAAGAC
This sequence comes from Lactobacillus equicursoris DSM 19284 = JCM 14600 = CIP 110162, assembly GCF_001434815.1. Classification (GTDB taxonomy): domain Bacteria; phylum Bacillota; class Bacilli; order Lactobacillales; family Lactobacillaceae; genus Lactobacillus; species Lactobacillus equicursoris. The sequence goes on along the minus strand of NZ_AZDU01000031.1, from coordinate 19,508 downwards.
GACCGCGTGGCTAGCGAATACATTGTCTTTACCGGCTACGGGGAAGCTGGCCGGGCCAGCCTTTTGGCAGCCAACAACCTGGGCGCCAGCGTCGGCGGCATCTTCTTGATGGCTCCGGCCGTGAAGGTGGAAGACTTAAGAAGCACCTACCCTGGCCAAGCCATGATTCTGGCATCTAGTCAAGACGAAGTCGTGCCAGTCCACAACCTGGAAGAAGTGGCAAAAAAGCTGAAGCATGGGCAAGTCCTGGAAATTCGCGATGGCCACCACGAATACCGGGTACAGGACCTGGACCGGGCATCGCTGCTTCTTAGAACTTTTATCATGACCTTGAAGTAAGATAAGTAAAAAAGAAAAAGAGGGAGTAAACAATGGAAGAAATCAAGCAGGTCCAGCCGGACCAAATCGACGACTTAATTGCCATCAGCCGGGAAACCTTTGAGGCCACCTTTGGCAAAGATAACACTGCCGAAAACATGCAGGAATTTTTAGACAGCAGCTACAATCACGACCAGCTCTTAACCGAACTGGAAACGCCAGGATCGTCTTTCTGGTTTTTATACGTGGACGGGCAAGTAGCGGGCTATTTGAAGCTCAATGTCAACTCCGCCCAAAGCGAGCGAGTAGACGAAAACGCCATGGAAATTGAGCGGATTTACTTAAAAGAGTCTTTCCAGCACCGGGGTCTAGGGCAAAAAATGATGGACTTTGCCTTAAACCGTGCCCGGGACTTGGGCAAGAACCCAGTCTGGCTAGGTGTTTGGGAGCATAACGAAAACGCCAAGAACTTTTATGCTCGAAACGGCTTTACCCGCTTCAGCCAGCATACTTTCGTTCTTGGCGATGATCCGCAGACTGATTTTTTGTTAAAAAAGAATCTCGACTAGTAAAAAGATTCAGCAATCGTAATTTGCCTAGTCGTTGGCCAGCAGCCAGTCACTTAAGAGCTGGCAGTAGTGGGCATTGTCTTGGACAAAGGGCATGTGGCCGCAACCCGCAAAAAGCTCCCACTTGGCCTGAGGCAAGTGGTCATACATGGTCTTGGCCACTAACGGCGTACATAGGTCATTGGTCCCGCTGGTGATTAAGACCGGTAAAGTCAAATTCTTGAGCTGATCTGTATACTCATAGTCATGCAGGTTGCCGATTGGCGTATATTCATTGGGACCCCAGGCGGTCAAGTAGGCGGCGTTGCCGCCTTTTTTCTTGCGCAAGACCGGTTCTGGCAAATCCGGCGTCAGTTTGATGGCGTGCTGGTCCATGAAGAGCTGGTTGGCCTTTTGGTAGGCGGGATCGCTGTAGTTGCCGCTTGCTTCGGCTTGAGCAATTGCCGCTTGGTCTTCCTCTGGCAGGTACTTGATCAGGCGGTGGAGCTCCTGGCTCCATAATTTGGCTGAGGATAAGGTAGAAGACAGGATCAGGCTCTTGATGCCGGGAGCGTGGTAGCTGATGAGGTAAGTTAAAGCCAGCATCCCGCCCCAGCTTTGGCCGAGGAGGTGGATTTCGTCTAAACCCAGCTGCTCACGCAGGTTTTCCAGTTCCTTGACCCAGTTTTGGGCAGTATAGGCGACTTCAGCTTGGTCGTCAGGGATGCTGGACTTGCCGCAGCCCAGCTGGTCATACATGATGACTTGCCGGCCGCTCATCTCAGCTACCTGGTCTAGGACTTCAAAATAGTTGTGGGTTGACCCGGGTCCGCCGTGAAGCAGAACCAGGGGAGCCTTGTCAGTTTTTGCGCCCACGATCCGGCAGTAGGTTTGGTACTGGCCGAAGGGCAGATATTTCTCGGCGATTTGCATAATTTTTACCTTTTTAAAACAACTTTACTTTTAAAAAATGTTAACATGAATTAGATAGAAAATGAAGGTGGGGATTGACCATGATCAAAGAACAAATCTTTCCAGTTGAGACCGGCTACAATTGGTACGATGTTAACGGCTTGAACGAGCAAGACAGCCGGCGCTTGCAGACGGAATTCTACTTTACGCCAGAAATCATTTCTTACGTATCCGACTTGCACGAACGCCCCCACTATGACTACGACCAGTATACCGACACCCATCTGCTGGTTTACGACGTGCCTGTTTGGCCCACGACTGGCAGCAAGCACTTTACCTCCCGGCCAATTACCTTTTTATTGCAGGGAGAAAACCTGTTTACCTTCCATACCATTGACACCAGCTACGTCTTTGACGAATTCAATGACCCCCAGGTCTTAAGACGCTTGTCCCACGCCCAGGACGTGACTGAGCTCCTGGCAACTTTTTTGATGTACGCTTCTCAATACTTCCAAAGGGCCATCACCCAGCTGGATGCTGAAAGAAACGACTTGGATGCCAAGTTGAGCGATGACATCGACAACAAGGATTTGGTAGAATTGTCCAATATTGAAAAGTCCTTGGTCTACCTGTCCAGCTCCATCCAAACCGACCAGATGATGCTGCACAGCCTGCAACACTCCCGCCTGAACTTTACCAAGGCGGCCAAGGAAAGACTAGACGACGTCTTGATCGAATCCAACCAGTCTTCAGAAATGGTGCAGATTTCCCGCCAGGTTACTAAGACTTTGTCGTCAACGTCCAACAACATGATGAACAACAACCTGAACGATACCATGCAATTTTTGACGGTGTGGTCGATCGTTTTGACCATCCCGACTATCTTGACCGGTTTTTACGGGATGAACGTCAAGCTGCCAATCTTTGGGGCCAACTATGACTGGATCATCATCATCTTGCTGACGGTGGGGCTGATGGCCTGGTTGGTCATCTTGATGAAGAAGCACCATCTGTTTTAAGTTGAGTTTAGTTAAGGGATTACTTTTTTGATGAAAAATAACATTCTCGTTGGCGCCTTGATCGCGTCGCTCTTGTCCTTTATTGTTTATACCAGCACCTATAAAGATGCCGAAAATCGGGAATTAAACGTGGTGCAGGTGAAGAAGAAGGGCACGGTAAAAAATAAGCTCTCGTCTGCCAGTCAAGACAAAGAGCCTAACGTCAATTCGATTGAATACTCTAACCACGTTACCAGCAAAAAAGGCAGCAACAAGACCCTGGTCAAGGCCATTAAAAAGGCTATGGGCGAAGATGCCAGCTACCAGGTGGCGGCTTATAGCCTGACCAAGTCCAGCTTTGCCGAAGTAAAAAATACTTCTAGCGCCCAAAAGGGGGGAAAGATTTTTGAGCTCTACCTCTTGATGGCCCTTTATTACCAAGAGAAAAATGGCAAGATGGGGTCTAGCACCGCCATCAAGGTCACCAAGGCTGACCACGCGACTGACCAGGGCGTCAGCGTCGGCATCAGCTACGGGCCAAGCTACCTGCGCCAGCAGATGCTGAAGGGGAGCACCACGGCGGCGAACGCGCTGCTTCGAACCATTGGGGCTAAGACGGTCTTAAAGGTGATTAAAAAAGCCGGTGCAACCAACACCAAGATTACCGGCAACTTCAAGGGTACGGTCGGGACGACCACGGCCAGCGACCTGGCAGCCGTGATGACCAGCATCTACAAGGGGAAAGTCATTGGGGCAAGCTATGGCCAGCAGCTCATGGTGCTGCTAACTGGCAAGAATGCCTTGACCAGCAAATTGTCTGGCACCATCTACCAAATTGCCAGCGACAACCTGGCAGCTGCCATCGTGCAAAACAGCGGCAACAACTACGTGATCGCGGCTTGGACCGATAAGACCGACAATTACGCTAAGCTAGGTTCAGCCATCGGCAATTTTATGAACAAGCAATAATTTTTAGTAAAAATCCAAGTGGTTAAATAATAAAAGAAAATATATACTAATTTAAAATTTCAAAATAAAAAGCGAGTCTACAAAAGTACAGACTCGCTATTTTGATGCTTTTTTTTTCTAGGTTTATAAGTCTTTTGTGCCACCCACATGTACCAGGCAAACTGAAATTCACCGATCATGACGCAGACTGCAATTAGGAGAAAGACAACCACAAAGGGATTGATGTAGCTGCCATCATCGTAGCGGTAGCTAAATAAAAAGACGTTTAGATATGCAATTAATGTAAACCAGTAGAGGTTTGCAGACCACCAAAGTTTCATTCAGTTTCATCTCCTATCTGAATACATGATAGCGCTGTTAGTAACCGTTTTCAAGATTAAAAGCAAAATAATCTACAAATTGTAGATTGTATTCTTCAACTAGTAGTTATATAATAACTACAGTTGAAAGGAAAAAGTGATCGCAATGACTCAGAAAAGGACTTTGGATCTGGATAAGGTCTTGGCCAAGGCGACCGAGTTGCTAGAGGCGCGCGGCTTAAACGAAACCACGATGCCCAATCTAGCCAAGGCCCTGGGCGTTCGCAGCCAGTCGCTGTATCATTACGTGAACAATCGCTCTCAGCTTTTGTCCTTGGTAGCAGCCAGCCGGGTCCGGGTTCTTTATGAAGACCTGATCAAGCAGCTGGTTGGTCTGTCGGGGCGGGAGGCCCTCTTTAAGTTCGCCGACATCGTCCGGGATCACCTGCTTAAAGACAAGGCATTATCAACCCTTTTTTACCAGTTGAATGAATTCTCCAATGATTCAGACTTGATTCAAGAGGTAAAGAAGATTCTGGAACTTGGCGACAAACTGCAGCTGGCCAGTGACGAGACGGTTTCTCAACACGCGCTAGTTGGTGCGGTTTTGGGCTATGTCTTTTTAGACAAGCTGATGGAAGACCAAGAAAGTCCAGAAGAAGCTGAGCAGAATTATCACGACATGATTTGGCGCCTGGTAGGCACGGGCGAGCAGGCAATTTCCGATCCAGCTTAATTGTAAAAAGAAAGGAAAAGTTAAGTTGAAGAAACTACTGAAGAACCATCTAGGCGCTTTAATTGCCTGGATCCTCATTCTGGTAATTTCTTTAGTAGCTTTGCCAAACGTTGACTCCTTGACGCGGGCTCACAGTGAGATTTCCCTGCCAAGCAGCGTAGAAAGCGAAGCTGCCAAACTAATTAAGAATGAATGGGGTAGTAAGAAGAAAAATACTTACGAAGTTGCAGTTGTTTTCAACAAGAAAGATGGCAAGCTGACCGATGTGGATAAGTCTAACATTCAGACTTCCATTGATCGCTTGACCAGCAACAAGAAGAGGTATGGGATTAAGGATTCCTTAGCTCCGCAAGACAACATCGCAACCAAGAAGCTGCTGAAGTCAAAAGACGGCACGACTTGGGTCATGCAGATGAACATCTCTAAGAAGCACGGGACCATTTCCCAGGTTTACGACGAGATCAACAGTGCCGTGAAGACTAGCGGAGTGCGGACTTACGTCACCGGTGCCGATGTCTTGAACAATGACTTTACGACTTCGATTCAAGAAGGGATCAAGAAGACTGAATTAATCACGGTCGTCTTCATCTTCATCGTTTTGATCATCGTCTTCAAGTCACCAGTTGTGCCACTGGTCTCACTTTTGACCGTTGGGGTTTCCTTCTTGGTCTCCTTCTCGATCGTGACCAACCTGGTCAACCAAGTGAACTTCCCATTCTCAAACTTTACCCAGGTCTTTATGGTCATCGTCCTCTTCGGGATTGGGACGGACTACAACATCCTCCTCTATAACCACTTTAAAGAGGACCTGGGGAATGATATGAGCGTGCCGGATGCGACCAGGGACTCGATCAAGAAGGCTGGCCGGACCATTCTTTACTCTGGCTCATCCATCTTGATTGGTTTCTCAGCCTTAGGCTTGGCCAACTTCTCTGTTTACCGGTCAGCATCTGGTGTGGCTGTCGGCGTTTTGGTCTTGCTGGTTGTCCTCTTGACCCTGAACCCATTCTTCATGATGACGCTGGGCAAGAAGATGTTCTGGCCAACCAAGACCTTCACGGGCGAAAACCCAAGCAAGCTTTGGCACGGGATTTCCAGTGCTACCTTGAAGCGGCCAATCGTCTTTTTGGCAGCAGTAGCGGTAGTCGTAGCGCCATTCTTCGTTACTTACTCTAACGTTTTAAACTACGACGATACGGCTGAAATTTCTGACTCAACCCCGTCCAAGGTTGGTCTGCAGTTGGTGCAAAAGCACTACTCAAAGGGGATGGCGATGCCATCATACCTCTACATCAAGAGTGACCATACTTTGGACAACGAAAAGGACTTGAAGCTGATCGACGAATTGACGCAAAAGCTTCGCAAGTCTGAAGGCGTTGATAAGGTTATTTCTGTAACCGAACCATACAACGAAAAGATCAAGCTGCTTTACGTGAAAAAGCAGATGAAGTCAGTTACCGATGGGACTGACAAGTTGGAAAAGGGTGTCTCCAAATTAACCAAGGGGAGCGAGAAGGTTACTAGCGGGGCTAAGAAGTTAGCTAGCGGTGCCGATACCCTGTCCAGCGGGACTGATGCCTTGACCGATGGGGCTAAGAGTCTCTACACGGGGACGGTTAAGCTCTACAATGGCTCAATTGCCCTCTACGACGGTGCAGGTACGCTTTACAACGGTACTAAGACTTTAGCCGTTGGGACGAACAGTCTTTACAGCGGCACTAAGAAGCTGGCTAGCGGTGCAGGCACTTTGTCCAGCGGCGCTAAGACCTTGAAGAACGGGACTAGCTCTTTGGCAAGTGGTGCCGGCAAGCTGTATAGCGGCTCAAAGACCCTGCAAAGCGGAACGACTACTTTGTACAACGGTACCAAGACCTTGAAGAACGGTACTGCAAGTCTTTACACGGGTGCTGGCAGCTTGAACACGGGTGCAGCCAGCCTTTACAGCGGTGCTGGCAAGGTTAACAGCGGTGCAAGCAGCCTTTACACGGGTGCTGGCAAGCTGAAGACTGGTTCAGCTAGTCTGTACAGCGGTACTGAAACTTTGAAGAATGGTACTGCTAGCCTTTTGTCTGGTGGCTCTAGTTTGACTAGTGGCACTAGCAGCCTGGCAAGCGGTGCTAACGAACTTTACACTGGTACCCAAAAGCTGACCAACGGTGCTAGTGAATTGACCAGCAACATGAAGACCTTGGTAGCAGGTCTTGACCAGCTGAAGAGCGAGCTGCAAGCTCAAAGCAGCAGCTTGGATTCAAGTCAATTGACTCAATTGTCAGATGGCTTAGCTCAACTGGACAACGGTTTAAAGCAATTGAACTCTTCCGTAAGTTCAGTTAATATTGGAAGCATTGATACTTCTAAGATTTCCCAAGTTGCATCTGGCTTGCAAAGTCTGTCTAGTCAAGCAACTACCTTGGCTAACTCTTTGAATGGCGCCAAGTCTAATGCATACGCTCTTTCTGCCTCAATTAACAAGGTTTCAGATGCAACTCTGAAGGCTGAATTGCAAAAAGAACTTGCAAGTTTGAGTGCCAACTTGACGACTGCTGGTAGTTCAGCAACGACGATTAGCAATACAATGACTACTGCTAAGAGTGAACTGAGCGGCTTGACTAACTCAACTAGCTCTTTGAACAGCCTGTCATCAACTTTGTCAACCTTGAAGACTAGCGTAGCAAGTCTGTCAGCTGGTGCTACTCAGCTGAACAGTAAGGCTCAAAAAGGCATCTACAGCTTGTCATCCGGTCTGTCTAAGATCAGCGAAATGCAAGCAGCCGTTGACAAGCTGGACGCTGGTGCCAACCAGCTTTACACCGGCTCAAACAGCCTCTACAGCGGTTTAAACTCCGGCTTAGCTGGCGCGATGAAGTTAGCTGCAGGCGCAAAGCAAGTTGATACTGGTGCTAACAGCCTCTACAGCGGCATCAGCCAAGTCAACACTGGTGCCAACAGCCTGTACACCGGTGCTGGCACTTTGAACACTGGTATCAACAGTCTTTACACTGGTGCAGGTACCTTATCAAGTGGTACTGCTAGTCTTTACAGCGGTGCTGGTACTTTGGCAAGTGGTGCTAACAGCCTTTACGCTGGTGCCGGCAAGGTTAACAGCGGTGCAGCTAGCCTCTACACTGGCGCAGCTAAGCTCAACAGCGGCGTTGGTACTTTGACTACTGGCGCCAGCTCCTTATCAAGCGGTGCTAACAAGGTCAACAGCGGTGCTGGCCAGCTTTCAAGCGGTGCAAGCAAGCTGTCAGCCGGCCTAAACAGCGGCTTGGTTGGGGCAGCCCAATTAGTCAACGGTGCAAGCAAGCTGGCAACTGGTGCTAACAGCCTCTACAGCGGTGCCGGGCAACTGAAGAATGGCTTGGCTCAAGGCGCTAACGGCGCTAGCCAACTGGCTGAAGGCTCACAAAAGCTTTCAAGTGGTACGACCAAGCTGAAGAACGGTGCCAGCGAATTGGCCGACAAGACTCCAGCCATTACCAGCGGCTTGACTGCCGTTAACAACGGTCTGGTTTCTGCAGCTTCTTACTTGAATGGTCTGCGCAAGTCTCCAGCTTCAGACACCTTCTACATTCCTAACTCTGTTTTGAAGAACAACAAGGATATCAAGAAGTCAATCAGTGTTCTGCTCAGCCCAGACAAGAAGAGTGCGATGATCATCATCATCTTGGACTCTAACCCAAGTTCTGAAAGTGCCGCAAAGCACTCACAAGCCTTGAGCGCAATGGCTCGCAAGTCCTTGAAGGGTACTGACCTGGGCAAGGCTGAAGTTGAAATGGGCGGTCAAAGCTCAACCATCGAAGACACCAAGAACACGGCCAGCGGCGACTTTACGAGAACCATGGCCATCATGCTGATCGGGATCGGCATTGCCTTGATCTTCGTAACTCGCAGCCTCTTGCAACCAATCTACATCTTGGGTACCTTGCTCCTGGCTTACGTCAGCTCACTTTCAATCACTCGTTGGCTGGTCAACGCCATCATGCACAGAAGCATGCTGGCTTGGAACGTTCCGTTCTTCACCTTCATCATGCTGATTGCCTTGGGCGTTGACTACAGCATCTTCGTCATGATGCGGTACCGTGATAGCGACTACCATGCTCTGCCGAGTGAACGGATCTTGGAAGCATGTACGGTTATCGGGACGGTTGTCATCTCTGCGGCCATCATCTTGGGTGGTACTTTCGCAGCCTTGATCCCATCCGGCGTGCCAACCTTGATCGAAGTTGCCATCGGCGTCATTATCGGGTTAGCAATCCTCGTCTTCTTGATGCCAATCAACTTATCAGCAGCAACGAAGCTGACTTACGAAGGCTTCCCATGGCTGAAGTGGCCATTTGGCAAGAAGAAGGCTAAGTTAAACAGCAACAACTAGCTTAAAAGCTAAATAAAGCTTAAAGAACTCGTTCATGAGAATGAGTTCTTTTTTGCTTAATAAAAGAAATGCTATAATGGTGGATAGATTAACCGAGGAGGGCATCGATGAAAAATTGTCCAAATTGTGGATTCAGCTTGTCGGGTCAGGAAAAGTTCTGCCCGAATTGTGGATTCAATGTGGAAAAATACCGCCAGGACTATTTAAATAAGCAGGCGGCTGATCTCGAGAAAACGAAAACTGTCGATAATCTCCAAAAGATTGTCAACACTGAACAAACTGCAGTCAAGCCTGAAACAGAAATAGAAGCAAACCCAGAAGCCAAAAAGGAAACAAAGTTAGAATCTAAGCCTGAACTCAGCCGGTCAGCCTACCGCAAGGAGAGCAAGACCAACTCGGTTGAAAACAACCCAATTGTGGAAGGGATCATCAAGTGGCTGAGAGACAACACGACCATTGCCTTTTTAGTGGCCGTTGGCCTCTTAATTGTCATGAGCTTCTCCCGGCCACTTGGCTGGATCTTGTTTGTGCTGGCCATGGGCTTTTTAGTCTGGGCCGGACACAAAGCCGGTGGGCAATATACTGCCGACCGCAACCTGACAGATTGGCTGAAGGAAAAATTCTCTAAAGTCTTCAACGCTTTTGACTCTAAAGAAGATGAGCTTGAGGAAAAGAACGAGGAATTCATCGAAGCTCATCCACAAGTGGAAAAGCAGGTTGAAGAGGTTAAGGAGAAGGTGAAGAAACCCCACAAATTTACCGTTGTGCAGCTTTCCATTTACTTGACCAGCGCCATTACTCTGATTTTGCTATTCATGGGGACCGGCTTTGTGACCTCTAAGACTAAGCTGACCGTAGCCAGCGTCTTTTTCGAAGTGGCCAACAAACAGATCAGTGCAGGGAACTTCGTCCCGGCCTTGATCCTGTATTTAGCCTTGGCTATCTTGCTCTTGATGCCAATCTTCATTATGCTGGCGGTCAGCCAGAAGCAGACCTGGGACAATGTGAAGGGGGCGCTCTATTCAGTCTTTGAAAGTGGCGTTTTGATCTACCTCTTTTACCGCCTGTCCCAAGCAACGGCAACTGACTCCTACATGGGCCAAGCTGTTTCCAGCTTGAAAAATTATGCCGTGGCGATCGGCGTATCCGGCTACCTCTTGATCATGGTCTCTATCTTGACCACGATCTTAACCATCGTCAACATCGTCCAGCAGCTGCAAAATAAGCAGGATTATGTGGAATAAAAGTAAAGGCCTGATTTCCAAAGGAAATCAGGCCTTTTGTTGTTTATTATTTTCTTGTATGCTGTTTTATTGTTTTCTTGTGAATTAGTTGTTGAAAACTTAAATTAACTATTTGCTGTTTTGGTCAGTAAAGTCGATTACCAGGTGCTCGTTGACAAAGGCTTCTAGCCCCAGAGGACTTAGTTCCCGCCCATAGCCGGACTTTTTAACCCCGCCAAATGGCAAGGAGCCGTCAGTGATCCAGCGGCCGTTGATGACAGTCATCCCAGTTTCAATTTGGGCCGCCACTTCTTCAGCGTGCTGGATGTCGCTAGAGATGACTGAAGATCCTAGGCCATAGCTGGAGTCGTTAGCCAGCTCAATGGCCTCATCTTCATCTTCCACCTTGTAAACCACGCAGACTGGTCCAAACATTTCTTGGTCAAAGACCGGGTTGTCCTTAGTAACGTTGGTCAAGATGATCGGTCTAAAGAAGGCGCCTTTTGAGTCAATCTCTGGGTACTGGTAGTAGACCTTGGCTCCGCCTGCGATGGCTTGGTCAACCTGCTTTTGCAACTTTTCCTTAGAAGACTCCGAGTTCATTGGCGGCAGGGTGGTTTCATCCAAAAGCGGATCGCCCCACTTAAGTCCTTCGTAGACTTCCTTCATGTCTTCCAGGACTTCTTCATATCGGTCCTTAACTACGATCATCCGCTTGGAAGAGGTGCAGACCTGGCCATTGTTGTAGCTTCTAGCGTCACTTAAGGCCTTCTTCAAAACAGCTGGGTCAGCATCGCTTAAAACGATGAAGGCGTCATTGCCGCCGAGTTCCATGGTGGACTTCTTCAAGTTCTTGCCGGCATTTTCGGCAACGGATTGCCCGCCGCGTTCAGACCCGGTCAAGGCCACGCCCTGAACGCGGGGATCAGCGATGACCTCGTCTAATTGATCATAGGTCAAAAAGAGGTTGATCAGGGAACCTTCTGGAGCCCCGCCTGCTCTGACCAGCTTGGCGGCCATGTTGGCAGAAGAAGGCACATTGTGAGCGTGCTTTAAGAGCATTGGGTTGCCGACAACAAAGTTTGGCGCAAAGACCCGGATTACCTGGTAAAGAGGGAAGTTCCATGGCTCGCAGGCCATGATGACCCCGGTCGCCTGCTTTAAGTAGTAGGCATGACCGTATGGGTTCGGCAGGTCAACCGGCTGTAAGAGCTCGGGGCCGTGATCAGCGTAGTAGTTCATGATCCCGATGCAGATGTCGACTTCTTCTAAAGATTCGCTCAGCTTTTTCCCCATTTCCAGGGTCATGATCTTGGCCATTTCTGCTCTTTTTTCTTGGAACTTGGCGGCAATCTTCTTCAAAGTCTCAGCCCGGACGCTTGGGTCTTCGTGGCGCCACTTCTTGTAGAGGGCGTGGGCCAGGGCCAGGGAATCTTCTACGTGGTCCTTGGTTGGGTTTTCGTAAGTAGCGAAAACTTCATTGGTATATGGATTGACAGATGCGTATTTTGCCATCGCTTGTTCAGCTTCCTTTCTCAAAGAAATAGCGTTTTGACGCCATTCCTGATTATTTATCACAATTAATTTCACAAAGCCTTACGAGTCCATTATAAACCGCTTTCCAGATCTGGTATAGGGAAAATTTAGAATAATTTTTGGAGATTTTTAGCTAAAAAAGTCAAAAAGCCCGGTATAGTAGGGAATAAGCCGGGAAAACATGGTAAAATAACTTGAACTGAAAGGAAAAAAATATGCGGGTTAATATTTTGCAACATACCCCCAATGAAGGTCCAGGTGCTATTGGGGCCTGGGTCAAGGAACGGGGACACAAGCTTTACATCTACCATCCAGAAGCCTTTGGCATTTTGCCGAAGGCCAGCGAAACCGACCTCTTGGTTGTTTTGGGCGGACCAATGAGTCCAGGCGACGATTTAGCGTGGCTGCCTCAAGAGCGGGAGCTGATTGCTGACTGCTTGAAGAGCCATATTCCGATTTTGGGCATCTGTCTAGGAGCTCAGCAAATTGCCATGGCTTTGGGTGCTAGCGTTCACCGGGCCCCTCATAAAGAAGTGGGCTGGGCACCAGTTTATCGGCAAAGTGATGCCTTGCCAGGCCTGCCAGAAAAGCTGCTGGCCCTGCACTGGCACCAAGACATGTTTGAGTTGCCTGAAGGCAGCCATTTGCTTTATTCCAGTGACCTCTTGGACAACCAGGGCTTCTTGGTTAATGGCAATGTAGTAGGCCTGCAGTTCCACTTGGAGCAGCAAGAAGACAATGTGCGCGAAATCGTGATCAACGATGGGGCCTATGCTGAAGAAGGGAACGACCTGCACCAAAGTCCAGCTGAAATCCTGGAACAAGAGGTCCCTGCTGCTAACAAGCAAGCGATTTACACCATTTTGGACTACTTGAGCGTCCACTAGTTAGGAGAAAAGAAATAATGACTGTTGCAACTGCCAGAATTTACTTAGGTTCATCTTTTCATAGAGACCACCATCAAAAATTTGCTAAGAAGGTAAGAGAACTCCTTGCCCAAAACCCAACGGTGGAAAGCGTCCACTTCCCCTTTGACCAACAATTCGTTGATCCCGCTGAAGATCCAAATGTTGCTTTTGGCGAAGAAAGAAGCCAGCTCTGGCAAAGAGTAACCTTCCAAAACGATCTGAACGGCATCGCCATGGCCAACTGTGGGGTCTTCTTGTACGATATGGATGAATTGGATGACGGCTGCGCCTTTGAAATTGGCTTTATGCGGGCTCAGCACAAGCCAGTTATCCTGATTCCTTTCACCCAGCACCCAGAAAAGAAGCCGGTCATGAATTTGATGATCTCTCAAGGGGTAACTTCCTACTTTGACGGTAACAAGGAACTGGAAGAACTGAAGACTTACGATTTTAACTCCTGCCCAAGCCGGGTGGTTACTGGTTTTGGCACCATCTAAAAAACGTCTCCCAAATTTCGGGAGGCGTTTTAATATTTGGAAAGTTTTAGATTGATTTTAGAATAAATATTATTGAAATCAAGAATTACAAGAAGCACAAGGCAACAAGTCAATCGAATTAAATACGTAAAAAACTAGATCACATAACGTGATCTAGCTTTTAGCTTTATTTTTGTGCTCGGCAGTACTTAGTGCCGCGGCCGCGTCCTAATTTAACAGCATAACCTTGTGCAATCAACTCGTTTAAGAGCTTAACAAGTTTGCTTCTACTAAAGCCAGTTACTTGCATTAGGTCAGAAGTTGCTAAGGGGATGCTTTGGAGAGAATCGTATACTAATTTCAAGTCACCAGTTAAGCTAGCTTCATTTTGAATTATCGGCAAAATGATTTTGACCGAATTCTCAGAAACAGAGAACTGAGGCTGTATAGTACTATCACTGTAGCTAGTAAGAATTCGCTGAATCCCAGTTCCAAACTGCTCAATAATTTTTAGTCTAAAGAAAATATTGGCAATTATTGGATTTCGTAAAACTGAGATTTCGCCATTTAAGTAACTTTCTTTGCTTAGACCTTGAGGTAAATTACCAGGAGAGGTAATTTCGATTCGGTCGTCAAACATAGCTACTTTGATTTGAGCATTGATCGCCCAATTCCGGTGAACCAAGGCGTTGGCTAAGGCTTCACGAAAGGCGTCTTCAGGAATCAGCTCAAGCTTTTGCCGGTATGCGCCAACGACTTGCTCATACTGGTAGTATTGTTGATATTTGGTGATAGATTCTTCGTATTCTCTTAGAATAGATTCCTTTTCATAGATGACGCGTTCTCGCATGGTATTAATGTCGCTCCCAAAGCGTACCATGTCAATCCCGCGAAAAGTATTTTGATCAGCAAGGAGTTCCCCTGCAATTGTGTATCCTGAACCTTGTTCATAGAGGTTGAGCGTGATTAGGGTATCACGAGTAAGATCAGATATACCTAAGTCTCGCTGAAAAGTTCTCTTCAAAAATTCAAAGCTCAAATCTTGGTCAGGCGCTGGTAGGCTATCATATGAACGGTTGTTACCCTTTAAAATTAATTCAGACAGTTCTAAAGGATCGACTTCAATTGAAGAACTATCATTGCGTTTGTAGGCCTTAGACTTGTAAAAATATGGGGGAAACTTACCTTGGTGGACGGTCAAAACAACTAACTTCTTGTCTGAGTCAATGTCCAAATCATATTTAGGATTAGGCTTAATAGCATCATTAATTGTATTTTCGATTTTTAGACAAGTAGCTACAGGATCATTGATTCCCACAGCTTTTCCAGAGTCGGTTAGGCCAAAAATAATTTTGCCAGTTCCATAGTTGGCATAAGCACTAACGGTTTTGAGGAATGTATTAGATACTTTTTCCTTAAATTCTAGATTTTTAGTTTCACGCATTTGCATCTTCTCCTTGCGTAATACGAAAAGCTAATTGTGTTTTTTACGTATTAATTTTAACACGTAATTAGCAAATTTACGTGTTTTTTGTGCATGTAAAAAAGATGAAAAGCTAATTGTGTTTTTTATGTATTTTCTTAACACGCAAAAAAGCTAGATCACGTTATGTGATCTAGCTTTTTGCTTTACGGTTTTATTTTTACTTTAATTCATTCAGCAATTTTTGCCCATTTTCCAAAACAACTTCGTTTTTGTTCAGGCGGGCAAAGGCCAGGGCATCGTTCAGGTGCTCTAAGGCAATCTTCTTGTCCCGCTTTTGGGCCAGGTCATCCAGGGCCAGTTGGTAGAGGATTCTAGCCACGAAGTAGACCATGTGGTGCTTAGAAGCCAGATCATAAGCATAGTTCAGCAAGTCATCGGCCTGCTTATAGCGTTTTTCTGACCCATAAAATTCCCCAGCAGCTGTTAAAATCGACATTACCTGCAATTGCCGCAATTCGTCATCGATTGGTACTTTCTTGATTTGCCCCACCAGCTGGTCAAAGTAGTGGCTGGCCTTGTCCAGGTCATTTTGAGCCGCGTAAACCTGGCTGCAGCCCTTTAAGGCCAGCAGGCGGTAGATGTTGTCTGCCTTTAAGTTTTCAGCCGTCAGAATATTGTTGAAGTAGAAGAGTGCTGAAACATCGTTATGGTCGCTGTCTAAGGCCAGTTGCCCTTCTAAGTAGTAGTAGTGGAGCAGGTCTTCCTTGTCCTTGATCTTCTTTGGATTAACCTGCTTCAGCAGCTTTCTGATCTTGTCGTATTCAAAAGTGATGAAGTAAAAGTCGGCCTTAAAGAGCTTTTGGGCAATTTCGCTTTCCGTGCTGGTCAGCATGATGTCTGATAAAGAAATGTTCATGCGGTCGCAGAGCTGCTTTAAGATCTTGAAGGATGGAATCTGACCATTGTTTTCAAACTTGCTCAGGGTGGACTGGGTACAGATCCCCCGGCACAGTTCGTTTTGAGATAGTTTTAAAGACTTGCGGATTTGGATAAATTTCGGAATGTTGATCATGTTAGTTCTCACCAATTTTCATTTTTTGGAAATATTTTAAATAGTTGATGCTCTCTCTTAAGCGTTCGCGCCCATAATCCATGGCGTGGCCGTTTCCAGGCAGGATTTTTAATTCCACGAGGTGGCCGTCTTTGGCTAAAAAGCTGGCAAAGTCGTAGACCCCAGCTAGTTCAACCAGTTCCTCAGCTGAATTGTACATGAGCAGAGGCCCCAGTTTGCCATAGTCGTAGTTTTTGGCATCCATTTTTGCCAAAACCTTTTCGTTGTCTTTTCCGGCATAGGTCAGGGTGAAGTACTTGTAAAAGGCTTCGTTAATGGCTTTTTGCTCGGTCAAGCCCAGTTCTTCGCCCGCCTTGACGGATGGCTGAACGGCAGGATGCTGCTTGACCCAATTGCTAAAGTCAACTGGGGCCGACCAGGTAATGGTCGGGAAGCCGTAGATGCCGGCGACTTCTAAGGCCAGGGTGCCGCCGCTAGACGAACCAATCTGGCAGATATTGGCTTCATCGCCCACGTCGGTATAGTTGGAGGTCAAGAGCCAGGAGACGAAGCTCAAGGCATCGTCATGGGCAGCCGGGAAGACATTTTTTGGTGCCAGCCGGTAGTCCGGCACGAAGGTCATGAAGCCGGCATTGGCTAGATCAATGGCCACGTCCTTCATGCTTTCCTTGTTTCCTCTGAAAAAGCCCCCGCCATGCCAGAGAATCAGGATCTTCGTCTGCGAGTCAGTATTGTTTGGATAGTAGAGATCGGTTTTTAAGCCATTTTTTTCGTCATAAACAATATTCTTGACAGTTACAACCATAATTGGACCCTTTCTAGAACAACGCTTATTAAGATTATTATATACTAAAAGCAAAGGGCTCTGTCTAGCTTATTAATTATTTTAGTGAATAAAATCTGCTAAGATTGGCTTAAGCTTGCCAAAAATCTTTTCCGGATAGAATAACTTTTGTTAAAATAAAGCTAATTATTTGCCGAGAGGGGGAGTAAAGGAAAATGAGTCCAGAACAAAGTCGCAAGCTGATCAACCGGCTAACCATCGTGTCGACGATCATCATCATTCTTTTATGCATTTACTGGTACAATTTAGGAATTTTTAGCAGCCAGGCCGCTATGGAGGCCTACCTGGCCGACAAGCAGATTATGGGTCCGGTGATTTTTATCTTGATCCAGATCGTCCAGGTGGTTATTCCCATCATCCCCGGCGGGGTCTCGCTGTTAGCTGGTGTCGTCTTCTTTGGAGCCGTGCCCGGTTTTATTTATAACTACATCGGGATCGTGGTGGGCTCTTTGATCAACTTTTTCCTGGCACGGTATTATGGCAAAAGTTTCATCTTGCACATCGTGTCGGAAGAAAGCCTAGAAAAGTATACCAAGTGGACCAAGAACCAGAAGAAGTTCAATTGGTTCTTTGCCATCTGTATCTTGGCACCTGTCGCTCCCGATGACCTCCTTTGCTTACTGGCTGGTTTAACGGAAATGAAGCCCTGGACCTACTTCTGGATTATTGTTTTGTGTAAGCCTTGGACCATTGCGGCCTATAGCCTGGGGCTGGTTTACGGGGCCAAGTGGCTGATAAGGCTAATGGGTAAATAAGACTATGATCAAAGGAAAAAGAATTTTTTTAAGAAAAGTCGAAGTCGGGGATGCCGACCAGCTCTTAGCCTGGTCTAAAAATCCCCGCTACCAGTATTTGGCCGGCTTTTCCCATTATGAAGATTTGGATCAGGCACGAGAAGGCGCTAGGATCTACCATGACCGGCCGGCCAGCTACCTAATCTGCTTAAAAGATGGAACGCGGATCGGCCT
Organism: Lactobacillus equicursoris DSM 19284 = JCM 14600 = CIP 110162; assembly: GCF_001434815.1. Classification (GTDB taxonomy): domain Bacteria; phylum Bacillota; class Bacilli; order Lactobacillales; family Lactobacillaceae; genus Lactobacillus; species Lactobacillus equicursoris. The sequence goes on along the minus strand of NZ_AZDU01000031.1, from coordinate 1,900 downwards.
GGCTGAGCTGTATCCTAGAACAGAAGATACTAGGGAAGTCGGCTTTATGCTGGATGAAGCTTATGAGGGCCGGGGCTATATGACCGAAAGCCTGGCTGTACTGTATGACCAGGCTAAAGAATGCGGGATCGCCGAAATTTGGGCCTGCTGCCGGGATGACAATCTGCCTCCGCAAAGGCTGCTGACCAAAATGGGCTTTAGGGAGCAATATAAAGTCGACTACCGGCAAATCCCACCTTTTTTTAATTTTTCTGCCAAGTACTATTTGCTAAAGTTGGCAGAATGGAATAAAATAGAGACAAACACGAAATCCTAAGACCACTGACAGAGAGTCCGCGTTGGCTGAGAGCGGATGAGGGTCGTTTCCAGATTTCTATAGTGTGGGCAATTAATAGTTGCACGGTTTGGCACCGTTAGCGCCATTTGAGTGTGGTCACTAGACCGAAACTGGGTGGTACCGCGAACCGTGCGCCGATTCGTCCCAATATTGGGATGAGTCGGCTTTTTTTATTTTTTACTGGAGGTTTTACATGCTGGATATTAAGGTCATTCGCGAGAATCTTGACTGGGCCAAGGAAAAGTTGGCAACTCGGGGGATCAAGCCTGAGCAATTAGACGAATTAGTAGCTATCGACGCTAAGCGCCGTGAAGCCATGGTGCAAAGCGAAAACTTGAAGGCAGAAAGAAACGAAGTTTCTAAGAAGATCGCTGAAGCTAAGCGCAACAAAGAAGACGCCGCTGACGCCATCAAGAACATGCGCGAAGTTGGTGCCAAGATCAAGGACCTGGACAAGGACATTGACGAATTGACTGAAAAGCAAGAATACATCTTGCTTCGTTTGCCTAACTTCCCAGCTGACTCAGACCCAATCGGTCCTGACGAAAGCTACAACGAAGAAGTGCGCCGCTGGAGCGAGCCAACCAAGTTTGACTACGCACCAAAGGCTCACTGGGACCTGGGCACTGACTTAAACATCTTGGACTGGGATGCAGCAAGCAAGGTTTCTGCAGCCCGCTTTGTCTACTACAAGGGGGCCGGCGCACTTTTGGAACGGGCCGTTTACAACTTCTTCTTGGATGAAAACACCAAGGAAGGCTACACGGAAATCATTCCACCTTCACTGGTAAATAATGACTCTATGCAAGGGACTGGCCAATTCCCGAAGTTTACTGAAGACGTCTACACCATCGTTGAAAACGATGACCCAGAAGTTCCACGTAACTTGACTTTGATCCCAACTGCCGAAGTGCCGCTTGTTAACTACTTCCGCGGCGACATCATCGATGGCAAGAACTTGCCAATCAATGTGACTGCTCTGTCACCAGCCTTCAGAAGTGAAGCTGGTTCAGCCGGCCGGGACACTCGCGGCTTGATCAGAATGCACGAATTCCGTAAGGTTGAAATGGTTAAGGTCGTTAAGCCAGAAGACTCATGGGAAGAACTGGAAAAGCTGACCCACAACGCTGAACACCTGCTGCAAAAGCTGAACCTGCCATACCGGGTTGTTGCCTTGTCAACTGGGGATGCTTCCTTCACCAGTGCCAAGACTTACGACTTGGAAGTTTGGATGCCAGCTCAAGACACCTACCGGGAAATCTCCAGCTGCTCCAACTGTACTGACTTCCAGGCTCGCCGTGCCCAAATCCGCTACCGCGATGAAGATGGCAAGGTTAAATTGACCCACACTTTGAACGGGTCAGGCTTGGCAGTTGGCCGGACTGTAGCCGCAATTTTGGAAAACTACCAAAACGAAAACGGCACGGTTACTGTGCCAGAAGCCTTGGTACCATACATGCACGGCATGACCAAGATCACTCCAGAAGTGAAGTGGCACTAATTTTTCAGAACTTAAAAGAACCTCTTTGGAGGTCAATGTCATTAAGTTAAGACATTGACTTT
>NZ_AZDU01000030.1 GCF_001434815.1 Lactobacillus equicursoris DSM 19284 = JCM 14600 = CIP 110162 | reverse complement strand
AGCTGCTTGCTCGCCGCGACAACAAATATTAGTATACTCGCTTAAATCAATTCGTCAAATCAGCCTTTTTGTCCGGAAATTCAAATGAACACGAGGGAACGTTGTTATAACTGCCTCTCCTCGATAAAGAACAATCGTTGATCGAATTCGCCCCTCCTGCCCAGGCAGCTTAAAGAATATTCGCTTTTTGCCAATTTTTCGCCCGAAAATTCAGCAAAATTTTTTTACTTTTTCCTAAATTCGGTTAGAATAGACATAGTAAAGCATTTTCTATACAACTACTTACTATAGGAGCGATGCCATATGGTTCAAATGTCACAAATCAACTTTAAGATCCCAACCGATGAAAAGGACAAGGTCGTAGAAATTTTCAACTACTACGGCTTAGACCTGTCAACCGGGATCAAGATGTACTTAAAAGAAGTCGCCCATACCGGGACCATCCCCTTGAAGTTGACGCCGATGCGAACGGTCGCTGACGCCGACTTGTCCCCGCTTGCCCCGGCAGCGACTAATCTTGAAAAAGCTGACGATCCAGACTACTTTGCCGAAGTCTACACCGCCGGTGGGGGCCACAACAACGAAATCACCGATGATTCGCCTGCTGCTTGGGCCTACCTGATCCGGATCAATGGCGAAGATGCTTTTGACGGGAGCGGCGGCGTTCCCGGTGCTTCCAGCAATCAAATGGAAATCACCGCTTTTATGGAAGCTTTAAAAAAGCTCACCGAACTCGGCTATACCGATAAAAAGATCCGCTTCCTGCTCAACTCCCAATACGTTATCCAGTGCGTGCAAGGCAACTGGGCTCGCCGGTCCAACCTGGACCTTTGGCACGAGATCGACAAGTACCTGGCCAAGTTTACGGAATTCAATCCGGCCAAAGACATCAAGTACACCCCAAATCACCAGGGCCTCTACGGCACCGACTACGTAAGACGGCTATACAAGGATTACATGAAACAAATGTAAAAAGAAGGATTCACCTGAATCCTTCTTTTTTTGCGCTTTTTTGCCCCAAAAGCTAAATCTAGTGCCCTCACCTATCTAAGCTCTATATATAGTGTACAACTATAAGTCTCTAGTTGATTGATGTTTTTCACTTTACCCGAGATGCTTTTTGTGCTATGATAGCTAGCGAAAGGACGGAAAAGCCGTCTGGAGAAATTTGGAAAGGATTTTTAACATGTCTACTCAAGATTTTAGCTACCACATCATCGGCAAAGACGCAGACGATTCCGCACACATGGGCTTTGGCGCCGCTCGCAAGCCAAAAGACGCTATCGACCCGGCCATTGCCAACCAGTACCTGAAGATCAATGACCAAAAGGGCAGCTTCCCTGGCTACGGCGGGTTGCCGGTTTGGTACCAGCCGGCCAACCTGGCGACTAAAGAACTCTTGAGTCCTGACGCCAAAATCACGGCTGATACCCGAGAAATCCTGCAAAAAGTCGTCCACCAAGAAGAAAATAACGGCTACTACTACATCGACCAATCCACCGTCAACTCCATGATAGTCGGGGTTACCCGGTCCGGCAAGGGGCAAAAAATCATCCTGCCTCTTTTAAGCAACTTGGCCCGGGGCGAAAAAAAGCCGACCGTCATCATCCATGACCCTAAAGGCGAACTCTTGAGAGACAGCGGCAGCTTTTTTAAGGCTAATGGCTACAAGATTTACAACTTCAACCCCAGCGACTCCACTAGCAGCTCCCACTGGAATATTTTTGAAACGGCCTACCAAGCCATCGTTGCGGAAAACAAGGATTCCTTTGATGAGGCTGTAAAAGAAATGGTCGACATCTTTGTTCCAGAAGAAAGCATCGCCAATGAGAAATATTGGAATCTAGCTGCCAGAACTGCTTGCGAAGCCTTATTACGCTACTTCTTAATCACCAGCACCTACCAGACGGTAGAGGACTCTCCTTCTTGTTACCACTTGACTTTAGCCAAAAAGCCTCCCGTATACCGCGACTTCATCGCCTTTGTCACCGACTGCGTCACGCTCAGCAACAACCGGCAACTAGAAGTCGACGAAAAGCTCGAGCTTGCCTGCATGTTGAAACACTACGACGACGCTAGATCACTTAGCACCACTTACGATTATCAAGGCAAGATTGAGCCGATTCTAACCACGCCAGAAGCCTGTCTGCTCCTGTGCCAAGATAATGAGGAAAGTGGTCTTAATCCACGGTCAACTTTTTGGTATCAGCAAATCGCCTCGGCCCAGGAGCTCTGGATGAATACTTTGCCAAGTGCTGATAGAACGCGTTCCTGCATCTTGAGCTGCATGACTGGTCCCATGGGACAGCTGGAGTCAAGTAGCCTCTTTGAAATCACCAGCGATAACGAGATCAACTTCCCAGACCTGTTAAAAGAACCAAGCGTAGTCTACCTGCAAAGCTCGGTTCGGGCGCCGCAATTAAATGGCTTCTTAACCCTCTTTATCAACCGCTTCTACAACTACGTCTTTGACCAAGACCGCCAGACCCAGCAGCCAGGCGACCACCGCCGGGTCCACTTCGTGATCGACGAGCTGCCTTTGCTAAGCAAGATCCCCAACCTCAGCGGCAAACTAGCCAGCGGACTGGGCAGCCAGCTGCTGTTTGACCTGGCCATCCAAGACATCGACCAGCTAAAGAGCCGCTATGACCAAGAAGCCGACAGCATCTTGGCCAACTGCTCAAACCTGATGTTCATCGCTGGAGACGGCGCGACCATCGACTACCTGGTCAAGCGGTCGGCTGGGCTCTTGACCCAAGAAGACCTGACCTACAAGGCTGACAACACGGTCTACCTCTTCCGCTCCCTGGTTCCGCAAAAAATGCTGGGTCACAACCAGGCCAGCCTGCCGATCTGTTGCCAGACGATGCCCTTTTACTTCATGATTGCCAGCACCAAGCCTTTTACCCTGCCGAAAAAGGAGGAAAAAAAGCGCCCAACTTCCCTGGAATACCTGACGGACTATAAGGAAGAGAAGGAAGAGAAAAAGAAAATCACGGTCCGCATCCCCGGCAACCCCGTTGCTGACGACTCGCTCTATGATGTCACATCAGACGATCTGCCATTTTAAAACGCAACAAGCCTGAGTACCTTAGTACTCAGGCTTTTTTGCACTTATTACCCCAGTATTGCCAAATCCCCATATGCAATTTTTTACATAATTTCCTATAATGGACTTATTTCATCTAGTCACGATTATCAAGAAAGGAACTTTTTCAATCATGATCAAAAGCAGATTGCTGAAACAATTAGGCAAGTCTAGCTATTACGTCCTCTGGCAGATCCTGCTCAAGTGGACCGGCCTAATCGGCCAAATCTTCGTCATCTTCGCTGCCGCCCGCATGCTGACCAGCGGCCAGGCAAACTCTTTAATAAAGCTGATCGCCGGGATCGTCATCCAGGTGGTCAGCCTCGTCCTTTACAACCAGGCCAGCTTTTTAGCCATCGCCCGGGTCAAGGAGGTCCTGCGGGAAAAAATCTATGCCAAGCTCCTGCGCCTGGGCAACCATAACCCGGTCACCCCAGCCGAATTGACCCAAGTGACCTCACCGCCGCCATCACCAGTGTCAGCGAAAGCAGCTATCTCTTTGCCGGCAGCATCCGGGACAACCTGCTGGCTGCCAAAACGGCTAGCGACGACGAGCTGATCGATGTCTTAAGCCGGGTCCAGCTCTGGGACTTTTTGCAAAAAAGAGCCGGACTCGGCACGGTCTTGACGACTAACGCTGCCAACCTGTCAGGCGGGCAAAGGCAGCGCCTAGCCATCGCCCGGTCCTTGTTAAAAGACAGCCAGATCTACATCTTTGACGAGGCCGACATCATGGCCATTTTCCAAGAACTGGCCAAGACCAAAACCGTTATCTTGATCACCCACCGCCTGGCCAACGCTGCCTTGTGCGACCGCATCTTTTTCCTGGAAAAGGGACAAATTACGGAAAGCGGCACCCAGGACGAGCTGATCCAAAAGGCCGGCGCCTACGCCCAGCTCTACCAGCAGCAAGCCGCACTTGAAAGCTACGCCCAGTTAGGAGGCAAAAATGAAAATGAAAAAGACTAAAATCAATCCCCTCTTGCGCCTCTTGAAATTGGTCAAGCCCCTGTGGCCGGCCATGCTGGCCGCCATTTTCCTTGGCACCGCCGGCCACCTGGCCGCCAGCTTTGTCACCATCTCCGCCGTAATGGCTGCCGGAAAGCTTTTTGCCGGGCAAGCCGCTACTAGCCTATTAATCCTGGTCCTCATTTGCGGCCTCGCCCGCGGACCTCTCCACTACGGGGAGCACTACTTCAACCACCTGATCGCCTTTAAATTGCTGGCCCTCCTCCGGGTCAAGCTCTTCCATGCTTTGCGCCGGCTCAGCCCCGCCAAATTGGAAGGAAAAAATAAGGGGGAGCTGCTGGCCCTGATCACCGGCGACATCGAGCTCTTAGAAATCTTTTACGCCCACACCATTTCCCCTGTCGCCATCGCCAGCCTCTACACCCTCTGCATGGTCTACTTTATCGGCCACTATTCCTGGCTGCTCGCCTTCTGGGCTCTAGCCTTTTACCTGATCGTGGGCCTGGTCATCCCGGCGGTCAACGCCCGCTTGACTAGCCTGCCCGGCCAAGCCATCCGGGAAAAAATTTCCCGCCTCAGCGGCTTTGTCTTAGACTCCATCAAGGGGAGCGAGGAAATCCGGCAATTTGGCCAAGGGCAAAAGCGCCTAGAAAACTTGCAAAAAGCCGATCAGGAATTAACCAAGGCTCAGCAGCGCCTGGCTGCTTTAGGCAACTGGCAGCAAGCCGCCACGACCTTGGCCATCCAGATCGCAAGTGCCGGCATGCTGGTCTTGAGCCTGCTCCTTAGAAAACATGGCATGACCCTGGCCGGCAGTCTAACGGTGACAGCCACCATGATGTCCTCTTTTGGCCCAGTCGTTGCCTTAAGCGCCTTGTCAACCAGCCTGGCTCAAACCGCCGCCAGTGCCCAGCGGGTGCTAGACATCTTAGACGAAGAACCGGTTGTTAGCGAAAACGAGTCTGGGGAAGAACCTACTTTTAGCCAAGCCGACCTCCAAAAAGTGACCTTTACCTACCCCGATGGGGACCAGCCGGTCTTAAAGGATTTTTCACTTCACATCCCCAAGGGAAAAATCATCGGCATCCATGCCCCTAGCGGCAGCGGCAAGTCGACCATCTTGAAACTTCTCGCCCGCTTTTACGATGCCAGTGAAGGACAAGTTTCAATCTCAAATACCGATATCAAGAAAATCAAAACCTCAGCCCTAAGGCAGCTGGAAAGCTATGTCCCCCAAGATACCTGGCTGGCCAGTGAGACGATCGAAGCCAATATCAAGCTGGGCCAAGCAGCCACTAGAGCCGAAGTCATTCAAGCCGCCAAAAAGGCTAGCCTGCACGACTTTATTTTGACTTTGACAGAAGGCTACGACACCAAACTTGGCGAAGGGCAGCAGCTGTCTGCTGGGCAAAAGCAGCGGCTGGGGATCGCCCGGGCCTTTTTGCATGACGGCGACCTCTTCTTGCTGGACGAGATCACGGCCAACCTGGATGCCTTAAACGAAGGGATCATCCTCAAGGCCTTGAAAGAAGAAAGCCAGGACAAGACCATCGTCATCGTTTCTCACCGCTTGTCCACCCTGGCCATCGCCGACCAAATCATTACTTTGTAAAAAAAACATCAATTAAAGCAAATAAAAACGTCTGGAAATCATCCAGACGTTTTCTTTTTCCTAGCCAATCGAACCTACCATCTGATACTTGATCAGGCGGTTCAATTCAACGGCATATTCCATCGGCAATTCCTTGGTAAAAGGCTCCAAAAAGCCCATGACGATCATTTCGGTCGCCTTGGCTTCCGAGATCCCCCGGCTCATCAGGTAGTAAAGCTGCTCTTCAGAAATCTTGGATACCTTGGCCTCGTGCTCCATGGAGACGTTACCGTTTAAGACTTCATTGTAGGGGATGGTGTTGCTAGCCGACTGGTCATCCATGATGATCGTGTCGCACTCAACGTGGGCTAAAGAGCCATCGCTGTCCGGGTTAAAGCGGACTTGCCCCCGGTAGTCCACCCGGCCACCGTCTTTACATAAGGACTTAGACACGATAGAGCTGGTGGTATAAGGGGCATTGTGGACCATCCGGGCCCCGGTGTCGGAGTCGATGCCGCGCCCCTTAGTGTCGCAGCCGGCAAAGGCGATCGATAGCATGGTGCCCCGCGCTCTTGGTCCATTCAAGTAAACGCTCGGGTATTTCATGGTGACTTTCGATCCCAGGTTGCCGTCCACCCATTCCATGGTCGCATTCTCTAGGGCCTGGGCCCGTTTGGTTTCCAGGCTGTAGACATTGTCTGACCAGTTTTGGATGGTGGTGTAGCGGCAGTAGGCATCCTTTAAGACGTTGACTTCAACGACCGCGGCATGCAGGCTGTCAGCTGAATAGTTGGGAGCCGTGCATCCCTCCACATAATTGACGCTCCCGCCCTCATCAACGATGATCAGGGTCCGCTCAAACTGGCCGCTATTGCCGGCATTGATCCGGAAGTAGCTCTGAATCGGGACCTTGGCTTGGACGCCTTTAGGCACGTAAATAAAAGTCCCGCCCGACCAGACAGCCGAGTTCAAGGCCGCCATCTTGTTGTCGTCTGGCTTGACCAGTTTGCCAAAATACTTTTTGACCAAATCCGGCACCACTTGGACGGCGGCATCGGTCAACATGAACAAGACGCCTTGTCGGGCCAGGTCTTCTTTGATTTTTTCGTAGACGACTTCTGATTCATACTGCGCTGACGACCCGGCCAGGTATTGGCGCTCAGCTTGGGGGACGCCCAGTTTTTCAAAGGTTTCCTTGATCTGGTCCGGCACCTCGCTCCAGTCGCGGACGGCCTTTTTGGCATCTCGGCGGAAGTAGTTGAGGTGGTCAAAGTCGATCTTGGTCAAGTCCGGCCCAAAAGTGGGCAGGGGCAATTTCAAATAGGTCTGGTAGGCCTTCAAGCGAAAGTCCAGCATCCAGTCTGGCTCATTTTTCGCCGCCGAAATCTGCCGGACGACCTCTTCGCTCAGCCCCTCGCCGGTCGTATAGATCGGGTCGATGTCATCTTTAAAGCCGTATTCGTATTCATGGTCCAGGGACCGTAAGGTTTCATCTTTTTCCATTTTATCTGTCACTTGCCTTCTTGCTTCCTTTCAATCGCCTCAGCAACAGCCTGCCAGGGCAAAGCCGCGCACTTGATCCGGGCCGGGAACTGACTGACGCCGGCCAAGAGGGTGGCGTCGCCTAGTTTCTTTTTATCGTCTTCTGCCAAGTCATGTCCTTCTAGCATTTGGTAAAAGGCCGCCTTCATTTTCGTCACGTCGCTCAGCTTTTTCCCCAGAACCTGCTCGGTCATGATGGCGCTTGAGGCCTGAAAAATGGTGCAGCCGCTGGCCAGGCAGGCGATTTGATCGATTTTTACCATTTCGCTGCCTTCGTCATCCGCAAATTTCACCTGCAGGGTCACCTGGTCCCCGCAGCTGTGGTTGATCAGGCGCACTTCTTGGTCCAAAATTTCCAGCGGCTGCGCATACTTGGGGTGAGCCGCATAATCCAGCAGGATGGTCCGGTACAGCTGACTTAATTTATCTAAGCCCATGGAAAAACTCCTTTGCTTCTTTGACGCCGGTAATTAAGGCACTAACGTCTTCTTCATTATTGTAAAAAGCGAAGCTGGCCCGCACCGTTCCTGGAACCTGCAAAAAGTTCATCATTGGCTGGGCGCAGTGCTGGCCCGCCCGGACGGCAATGCCTTGGGTGTCCAGGGCCGTTGCCAGGTCATGGGGGTGGATCCCTGCTAGGTTAAAGGAAACGATCCCGCCGCCTTGACCATAAACTCTGACGCCGGGGATGGCCCGCAGGCCGGCAGCTGCCGCTTTTCCTAGTTCAGCTTCTCTTGCCGCAATCTTGTCTAAGCCAATCTCAGTCAGGTAGTCAATGGCTGAGCCTAACGAAATGGCGCCCGACACATTCTGACTGCCGGCTTCAAACTTGTAGGGGGCCTTTTTATAAGTCGCACTGGTCAAGCCCACTTCTTCGATCATTTCTCCGCCAAAAAAGAGGGGACGGGTGGCTTCCAGCAATTTTTTCTTGCCATACAAGACCCCGATTCCAGTCTGGCTCAGCATCTTGTGGCCGGAAAAAGCGTAAAAGTCCGCATCCAGCTTTTTCACGTCAACCGGCAGATGGCCTGCGGCCTGGGCTCCGTCGATGACGGCAACCCCGCCAGCTTGGTGGACCAGGTTGATTAATTCAGCAATTGGCTGGTTCGTCCCCAAGACATTGGTCACCTGGGCAATGGCTAAGATTTTCGTTTTCTTGCCAATTATTTGCTCTTTTTTTACCCTTTCAACATCAACTTTGCCTCCCAAATCTAGAGGCAGATACACTAATTTAGCCCCCGTCATTTTCGCCGCTTCCTGCCAAGAAACCAGGTTGCTGTGGTGGTCGGCGGCCGTCACGGCGATCTCATCCCCTGGCCTTAACACCGGCAAGCCATAGCCAAAGGCCGCCAGGTTCAGACTAGCCGTCGCCCCGGCTGTCAAGACGATTTCGCTTCGGTCAGCTCCGATAAACTTAGCCACCTGCTCCCGGGCCCCTTCATAGAGGTCAGTTGTCCTTTGCGACAATTCATAGGTTCCCCGGTAAATATTGGCATTGTCTTTTTGATAAAAAGCAGCTATCGCATCGATCACCACTTGGGGCTTTTGGCTGGTGGCCGCATTGTCCAGGTAAACTAAAGGCTGACCATTCATCTTGCTTTTTAAAATTGGAAAATCTTCCCGAATCTCAGTCCAGCTCCTGCCCATCGATCAGCTTCCTTTCTACCATGGCAAAGAGGTCCTGACGGACCGCCTCGTCTGGAATCTTGGTCAAAACCGGTCCCAAAAAGCCCCGGATGACCAGGCGCTCGGCCACGGGCTTGGCGATCCCCCGGCTCATCAGGTAGTAGAGCTGCTGCTCATCGACCCGGCCAACGCTGGCAGCATGCCCGGCAAAAACGTCGTTATCGTCAATCAGCAAGATGGGGTTGGCATCGCCCCTAGCCTTTCTTGACAGCATCAAGACCCGGTTTTCTTGCTGGGCATTGGCGCCCTTAGCCCCCTTCATGACGTGGCCGATTCCATTAAAGACCAACTTGGACTTTTGCAGGATGACCCCGTGCTGGAGGATGCGGCCGTCAGACTTTCTCCCATAATTATTAACCACCGTATTGAGTCCCTGAACCTGGTCCCCGATGGTAATGGCGATGACGTTCATCTGGGTCTTGGCCCCTTGGCCGTAAAGGTTAGAATCATAGTCGCCCAAAATCTTCCCATCGCTCAGCATCCCCATGGCCCAGTCAACTTGGGCATCCTGGCCCAGCCAGGCGACCCGCTTGAGGTAAGCCGTGGTCTTTGGCCCCAGCCGGTCGATCCCAGCATATTTGACTTTGGCCCCGGCCAAGGCACAGACTTCTACGACTAGGCTAGCTAAGGACTCTTCTTCACCTTGACTTTCCACCTTTTCCAAATAGGAAAATTCCGAATTTTCACCGGCCACGATCAAGACGTGCTGGACGTAGTCCTGCCTTTTCTCCGCATTTTGCAAAAAAGTTACCGCGATCGGCGTAGACAAAACGGTCTTAGGCGGAACATAGACCAAGAGTCCCTGCTCCATCTGGGCTACATGCTCAGCAACTAGGCGATTTTCGTCAATGGGAACGGCTTTTCCAAAGTACTTTTGAACTAAGTCGCCATATTTTTCTAAAGCCTCATCCCAAGGGCAGATAATGACACCTTTTTCCTTAGCTTCCGAATTTTCTTGAACCACAAAGTTGGGCTCGGTCTGGATGGGCCGCTTTAAGTCCACCTGCCAACCGCGGTAGTCCACCTTGGCAAAGTCAGGGTAAGGCAGGCGCTCAGCATCAAATTTGGCTTTTTTTTGCAGGTCCTTGAACCATTCTTTTGCGCTCATCTTAAACACCTTCATCCGTCAGTTCAATGTCTAAGCCCAGTTCGTCCCGCAGCTTGGTGTAGCCTTCTTTTTCTAGCCGCTTGGCCAAATCCGGCCCGCCTTCAGCCACAACCCGTCCCCCCATCATAACGTGGACCTTGTCCGGAATAACGTAGTCAAGGAGGCGCTGGTAGTGAGTGATCATCAAGGTGCCAAAGGCCGGCCCCCGCAATTCATTGACTCCTTTAGACACCACCTTCAAGGCGTCAATGTCCAGGCCAGAGTCGATTTCATCCAAGATGGCAAACTTGGGCTTGATCATCATCATCTGCAGGATTTCATTGCGCTTCTTTTCCCCGCCGGAGAAGCCGTGGTTTAAGTAGCGCTGAGCCATCTCCGGCTTCATGTCCAAGAATGCCATTTTTTCATAAAGCTCTGGCAATAATTCTCTGACCGAAATCGGGTCATCCTCTGGTCGTCTAGCGTTCAAGGCCCCGCGGATAAATTCGGCATTGGTCACGCCTGGAATTTCAGCCGGATACTGCATGGCTAAAAAGAGCCCCGCCCGGGCCCGCTCATCAACCGGCAGACCGAGCAGCTCTTGCCCGTCTAACTTAACGCTGCCGCGGGTCACTTTATAAGCCGGATTGCCCATGATCGACTCAGACAGAGTCGACTTCCCGGTGCCGTTGGGCCCCATGATGGCATGAATTTCACCAGTTTTCAGGGTCAGGTTGACCCCTTTTAGAATTTCCTTGCCTGCAATCTCCACATGCAAGTCGCTGATTGTCAGTTCTGACATTGAAAAAATCGTCCCTTCTCAAAATCTAGTATCGTTAGCTCTTTTATCATACTACAGCTAGTATTTTTATCAGGGCGAAGTTAAAAAATTGCAAAAAACTTTTCTTAAAAAATAGCTTAGATTCTTGCTACAATAGGTCAAAAAACAAATGGAGGATTTAAAATAATGGAAAAAATTCAAGTTAAGCCTTTTAGCGACCTGACTGGCCGGGAAGTCTTCTGCCTCTCCCGCATTCGGGATGAAGTCTTTGTGGCTGAGCAAGGAATCACCGTGCCTGAGCTCGATGACCAAGACCTCGCCGCCTACCATGTCTACCTGCTAAATGAGCAAGAAACCGACGCCTTAGCAGCAGCCCGCTTTTTTGAAGATCAGGGCCGCTACTACATCGGCCGGGTGGCTGTCCAAAAGGCTGCCCGCCGAAAGGGCCTGGCCAGCCAGCTCCTTTCGGCGATTGAAAGCTACGTCTTAGACCAACAGCTCACGGACGCCCTCTACCTCCATGCCCAGGTCAGCGCCAAGCAGCTCTACCTCAAAAATGGCTACGAAGAAGTCGGCCCCATTTTTGAAGAGGCCGGCATCCCCCACCAGCTCATGGAGAAAAAATTGCACTAAAAAAGTCGCCCTGGGAGACCAGGGCGACTAAGCGATTCTTTGTTAGTAAAGAAAGTATTTAGAGGAGTAAAGTAAAAATATTTAGGAAAAAATCAACTGTTTGCGTTACTAGTTGAAAATAATTTCTTGTGCGGTATCACCTGCCTTAACTGGCTTAGGATCAACATCCTTGACTTCTTTCAAGAGATCCATGTTAGTGTAAACCACCATGACCGTGTCGTCTAAGCCGCTATCCGTAATCTTCTTTAAGTCCATGTCAGCCAGCTTTTGCCCAGCCTTGACGCTGTCGCCTTGGGCAACCTGAACGTCAAAAGGCTCGCCTTTCAATTCTACCGTGTCAAGGCCCAAGTGGATCAAGACCTCCAAGCCTTCTGGAGTCTTAACGCCAATGGCATGCTTGGTTGGGAACAAGGTTGAAATCGTGCCGGAAATTGGCGATACGACTTCACCTTCGCTTGGCTTGACCGCAAAGCCATCACCCAGCATCTTTTGGGAGAAGACATCGTCATTGACTTCAGCTAAGGGAATCAAGTCCCCGGTTACTGGCGACACGACCTTGGTGCCTTCATTCTTTTTAGCTTTTTTAAAAAAATTAAACATCGATATCAACCTTTCACTGCTTTAATGGCGAAGACCAGGTAAAAAGCAAAGCAGACTACAAACAAACCGGCGATTAAATAAGTTAAGGAGAGGAGCTGACTAGGCTTGACCTTGCTGTCTTCTGGCAAGTCCTTGCCCTGTCTCAAGCCAAAGATGGCAAAGAAGAGGCAAACCCAATTGCCGACAATCAGCTGGGTCCAAAGCTGGATCTTCATAAATTTGCCAAACTGCTTGCGACTGGCTAAAAGCGCCCCGCCGTCAATCCAGCACATGTAGCCAAGCAGGAAGTCGCCAGCCGCCACGATCAAAGAGACCGTGAGGGACGGACTAGCCGCTACATAGTCAGTAATCAGTTTTCTGGCGGCACTAGCCCGCAGCTGAATCAAAAGAATGTAGAGAAGCGGCGCAAAGAAGAGGATTGCCGTATAGATTCTCATGATTCGCTTGGGGGTTAGCCCAGCTGATTTAGCAAAGCGATCGATCCAAATAGTTTTTTCCTGCATTATAGTGCCTCTCTTTCAAGCCATTCACAATAGCCATCGATTAACAAGTCAATCAAGACATAAGCCGGGCTGAAGCCCCATTTCTTATAATCCGCCTTTTCGCTATACAGGCTAGGCTGGAAGTAGAGGCTGAAGTCTGACAAACTGGACAAGCGACTTTCCTTAATGGTCGTCAGCGACGTAATGGTCAATTTGTCATTAACCAGGCGCAGCTGCTCCAATTGATTACAAAGGTCGTCGTCTTCACCTGAATAAGAGATCACGAAAAGCTGATCATGGTCTTTAACCCAGTTATGGAAAACCTGCAGCTCACTAATTGCCGATGGCATAATCGTTGACGGCTTGCCTGCATCTACGAGGAGCTGGCTGGACAGGTAGTTAGCAATAGAAGCCTGCTGCCAGCCGGTCGTGTAGATGTAGATGTTGTCAGTCTCATGCAACTTTTGGTAGAAACGATCAAAGTCAAGCGTTCTAAAGTAGCTCAGTTCAGCGCGCAAGTTCTTAATTAGCCTTTCGGCAAAAGTCTCCTGCTGCTTGACCATGTGCTGCTCTCCTTTAGCATAATCGGCCAGTTCAAATTTGAGCTCGCTGTAGCCGCTCAAGCCGATCTTCTTGCAAAGGCGAAAAATTGCTGATTCTGACGCATAGAGCTTGCTAGCCAGCTTGGTCAAACTCAGCTCGCTGCACTCCTTGGCATGGTTGAGCAGATAATTCAGAATCTTCTTATCTGAACCATTTAAATTGCTCGCGTGATCAACAATTTTTGCCTTTAATCCAGCCATAAAAGTCCTCCCTGTTAACTGATGCATTCGTTTTCATTCAATTACCAGAATAACACTTTTATGGATCAACTTACATCATTTAAGCTTTTTTTGTTAAAAAGCTGTTACATGATTTCTTTCATTTTTTCAACGACGCGTTCAGCTTCCAGACCAACCACGATGTCGATCTCGCCATCGTCTCGTCTTTCAACGGAGCTAGCCCCGAATTGCTTGAATTGCGCGTCTTCGCCGACCTTCTTGGTATCAAAGACATGGACTCTGACCCGGGTTGAGCAAGAGGTCAATTCCTGAATGTTGCTCTTGCCGCCTAAGAGGTCTAAGTAACCAGTTGCCTTTTCTTCATCCGGGTCGGCCTCAGTCTTGGCAACGCTGTTACCGCTATCAGCGATAATGCTTTCAATTCTTTCCAAAACTTGGGCAACGTCTAAGCCAACGATGACTTGGATAGCTTGACCGTGACGGACAACGCCGACTGCTTGGTTCTTTCTAAAGGCCGCGTCAGCCCCGACCTTATCAGGATCCTTAACCGTGATCCGCAAACGAGTTGCACAGGAAGTGATTTCTGAAATGTTTTCAGGACCACCCAGTAAAGTGGTGTATGCCGTAGCTCTAGCGATGTATGGGTCGCTGGAGTTTTCGCCAGCTGCTTGGGCAGCTTGTTCAGCAGCCTTGGCTTCCTTGTATTGCTTCTTGTTCATGAGCTTAACTTCTTGGTCATCAGCTTCCCGACCTGGGGTGATGTAGTTAAACTTCACGATCATGAAGCGGAAGACGAAGTAGATAATTGCAGCGTAGATCAAGCCGATGATGAACTGGGCAAGGTAAGCGTGCCAGTGGTTGGCCCAAAGCGGCAGCCAGTTCATGGAAGCAATCCCGATCGCCCCGTCAGTCATTTGACCGGAGACGCCGAAGATATACATAGTCGTGTTCATGGTTGCAGCCAGGACTGAGTAGACAATCCACAAAACTGGCGCAGCAAAGAGGTAAGTAAAGTCGACTGGTTCGGTAATCCCGGCTAAGAATGAAGTCAAAGCAGCTGGCAAGAGCAAGGCTGAAGTCTGCTTCTTCTTGTTCTTCTTAGCAGTGTGGTAAAAGGCCAAGCAGATAGCTGGTACCAGGAAGACTTTTTCATTCCCGTAAAGCATGAAGCCCATGTTTGGTGCCAAGACCTTCAAGGACTTAGTGCTTGCGGCAAATTCGGTCAGGTGCTTGAGCCACCATGGCTGCAAACCACCAGCAACAACGGCTGGACCGTATTGGAATGGGATGTAA
This sequence comes from Lactobacillus equicursoris DSM 19284 = JCM 14600 = CIP 110162, assembly GCF_001434815.1. Lineage (GTDB taxonomy): Bacteria > Bacillota > Bacilli > Lactobacillales > Lactobacillaceae > Lactobacillus > Lactobacillus equicursoris. Next base: position 11,159 of record NZ_AZDU01000030.1, on the reverse strand, counting down.
ACCAGGTGGTGCAGGCCAGTTGGGATGAGGACCCGGTTCAAGAAGTTGAAGATCCAGATCCCGATCAAGCCGCTAGAAGCCATGAATTCTTGTAAGGCGGTGATGCCCAGTTGAACCTTTGGCCAAACCAAGCAGGTCAAGAAGGCCATTGGGAACATGGCCGCAAAGCCTAAGATAACAACGAAGGCTGAGCCTTGGAAGGTCCCCAAGAAGTCAGGCAATTTCTTGTCAAAGTAGCGGTTGTGCAGCCAGACCACGATCCCGGCAATGATCAAGGAACCAACGATACTGGTATCCAGGGTCTTGATCCCGCCAATCATGTTCAAGCCTTGGTTGGTGGAGTTGGCCACGATTTGAGTGTTGGCAAAGTCTTTAATCCCAAAAAACTTGCCCCAGTGGGTCAAAAAGCCCCCGATAAAGTAGTTGTAGGTCCAGTAGGTAACGATAGATTCCATCGCTGCCCGCCCTTGGGCCTTTTTGGCTAGACCGATTGGCAGACCAACCACAAAGAGGATGTCGACTTGGTTGAAGACGGTCCAGCCCCCCTGCTGGATGGTGTCCCACAGGCCATACCAGAAGGTGTTGGGGTTAGCCAGCGAGCCAAAGATTAACGCATTGTTCAAAAGGCTCGTGATGGCAACCACGATACCTGCAAATGAGAAAAGCAGGACAGGCACAAACATCGCTGCCCCGAATTTCTGTAGTTTCTGCATCATAAGCTTTTCCTCCCTTTAAAAAGCTTCTCGAGTGAGTTCTATTTTCTATCAATTCTTCTTTATTTCATTCAGCCTATTTGAGGTCTGGCCAATATGGCTTATTAACGACCATCATGTCGTCCAAGATCTTCTTGGCAACTGTTGCATCTGGCACTGTCTTGTTTAAGGCAAAGGCCTGCAGCATCTTGATGTAGGACTTTTGCTCATAGGCATCAACGACTAATTTTTCACAGGTAACTTGTTCCATCATCAGCCCTAATTGGAAGCGGCCAGCTTCACCGACGCAGAGCGGCTGCACGCCGTCGGCACCAAAGAGGCATGGGACTTCGACGATGGCATCGTCTGGGAAGTTGCTGATAGCGCCATTGTTTGGAATGTTGGCCAGGTACTTCTCATGGGTGTTGAAGGCAATTGCGTGGCAGATGTCAATGATGTAGTTGGAGTGAACGGCGCTTTCCCAAAGGTTGCCCTTGGCGGTACCTTCTTTGACGATCCGGGCACATTCACCAAAGACGATCTTTTGCCGGTATTCCAGGATTTCATCGGTTCTGGTGTAGTGCGGGTTGGCGTTTTCCACTTCGTATTGCGGGAAGTAGTAGTACTGCATGTAGTTGTTTGGCAAGGTGGTTGGGTCTAAGGCGTAGCAGTCGGCAACCTTCTTGAAGGTTGCAACCCAGCTGGCTTCGGTATCCTTGTCAAAGTCCCCGCCAACATAGTAGCCGTTCTTCTTAGTGTATTCCTTCAGCATTGGCATCAGGTCTTCGCCGGTCTTCTTGTTGGTAACGCTCTTCCACCAGCCAAAGTGGTTTAAGCCGTAGTAGGTGAAGTCCAGGTCCTTGAAGCTCTTTAAGCCGGCAATGGCTGCCATCCGGCCCATGTCGTCGATTGGCATGTCGCAGATGTTGACGATCTTGGCATGTGGACGGAAACGCCGGCAGGCTTCAGAAACGATGGCAATCGTGTTGGAATAGTTGACCATCCAAGCATTTGGAGAGTACTTTTCCATAAAGTCAATAATTTCAATGATTGCAGGGATGGACCGCAGGCCGTAAGCCATGCCTCCGGGGCCGGTCGTTTCTTGACCGTTAACCCCGTATTTGAGCGGAATCTTTTCATCCTGGCTGCGCATCTCATACTTGCCCACCCGAATGGAGCCTAAGACGAAGTCCACGTCTGTAAAGGCTTCTTCTGGGTCAGTGGTGTACTCAAATTCAACGCCTGGCGCCTTTTCCTTAACGATAATGGCACAGGCATCCCCGATCTTCTTTTGTCTTTCGGCGTCAATGTCGTACAGCTTCAGTTTTCTCAAGGGAAGCTTGTCTTGGTTGGCGCAAAGGCTGATTACGAAGCCTGGGGTGAAGGTGCTGCCGCCGCCCGCAATAACAACTGAAAATTTCTTATCTGACATAACTCAATTGCTCCTTACAAAAGAATTGTTTTATCACATTTTCGTGAGCTAGCTTACATAGTTTATTATGTCACGATTCCAGAAAATGTGAAGCGGTTACACAAACTGAGGACTTTATTTCAGAGTTAAGAAATGTATTTCACTTTGGCGAAAAATATTTCAGCGAAGATATTAAAAAAGCTGTTCCAATCACGGAACAGCTTTGATTTTCATTATCTAATTTTATTTAGCTGTTTTTGCCCCCGACAGTCACTTTCAACACTTTTAGAAATTTTTTTAATTTATTTCCTATACGCTTATAGAAAAGCCAATCCTCCCCAAACAAAAAGACCCACAAATGTGGATCTTTTCTAGATGCCATATTTACGACGCAAATCTCTCTCTTGATCGCGCTTTTTAATGGTCTCTCTTTTATCGTATTCTTTCTTACCTTGGGCAACCCCAATCAAGACTTTGGCAAAGCCATGTTTAATGTAAACTTTCAAAGGAACGATGGTCATCCCTCTTTGCGCTTTAACCTCAGCCAGCTTGGCAATTTCCTTTTTATGCAAAAGCAGGCGTCTTGATCTCAGTGGATCATGGTTGTAACGATTGCCTTCTTTATATTCATCAATATGCACATTTTCTAAAAAAGCTGAGCCATTGATGATCTGCACATATCCGTCCCGCAGGCTGACATGTCTTGCCCGAACCGACTTGATCTCCGTCCCCGTCAAGGCAATCCCCGCTTCGTAGGTGTCCTTGATGAAGTAATCGTGTCTTGCCTGCCGGTTTTGTGCTAAGACATTATCTTCTTTCTTCTTTTCTTTCACTCAGAAAGCCCCCTAACTTTAGCGCGGGCGCTTGCTGCTTTGCCCCAAGCGCTGGCCGCGGTTGTTCTTGCTTACCTTGTGCTGGCGGTCGCCGCTGTAGCCCTTCCGGCGGTCACGATTGCCGCGGCCACCATGGCCGTTCCGGTTATCGCGGTTTCGGTCACCCCGGTAGCGGCCCCGGCCGTTTCTGCCTTGCCCCCGGTCGTTATGTGGACGCTTTTTAGCATCGGGATCGTAAACTTCAAAGTCTAATTGGTGCTGCTCAACGTTGGCGTTGGTCAAAACCACCTTAATTGGCATCCCTACCTTATATTGCTTGTGCGTCCCCCGGCCCGTCAAGGTCATGGTCTTTTCATCGTATGAGTAGAAGTCATCCTTTAAGTTAGAGATGTGGATCAAGCCTTCCACCGTGTTTTCCAGCTGGACGAACATGCCAAAGCTAGTGACCGATGAAACAACGGCATCAAACTTTTGCCCTACCTGGTCAGCCATGTACTCGGTCATCTTCAGGTCGTTAGTTGCCCGTTCAGTGTCAATAGACCGGCGCTCTTGGGTTGAGGTTTGCTCAGCCACTTCTGGCAATTCGCTGGCAAAGTGTTCCTTGACCTCATCGCCCATCCCTTCTTCTAAGTAGGTGTGAATCATCCGGTGGACCATGGTGTCTGAGTACCGTCTGATTGGGGACGTAAAGTGAGTGTAGTACTTAGCCGCAATCCCGAAGTGGCCCAGGGGTTCTTCAGAATAGTGGGCCTGCTTGAGACTCCGCAGCATCATCATTTGGACAACTGCTTCTTCTGGCGTGCCCAGGGTCTTGGTGACAACCTTTTGCAAGTCTAAAGGTTTGACGTCATTAGGGTCAGCCTTGATGTTTAAGCCAAAGGCGCTGCAGAATTCAAAGAATCTGGTAATCCGATCAGCTTCTGGCGTTTCATGCACCCGGTACAAAAATGGCACGTGCTTCTTGTAGTAGGCTTCGGCTACCGTTTCGTTGGCCAGCAGCATGAAGGATTCAATCATCTTTTCGGCCGTGCCCCGTTCGTGGAGAACGATGTCAACTGGCTTGCCCTTGTCGTCAACGATGATCTTGGCTTCTGGCTCTTCAAAGTCGATGGCGCCGCGGTCATGTCTTTGCTGGTAAAGGACTTCGTGCAAATCTGCCATTTCCCGCAGCATCGGCCGGACCTTGACATACTTGTCTTCCAGGTCGCTGTCAGGGACATCGGTCAAGGCTTGGTTAACCTTGTTGTAGGTTAGCCGGCCATGTGACCGCATGAGGGATGGATAGATGTCGTAGCCTACCCGCTCACCATCTGGAGTAATTTCCATGTCGCAGGACAAGACCAAGCGGTCCACGCCTTCGTTTAAGGAACAAATCCCGTTTGACAGTCTAAATGGCAGCATCGGGATCACCCGGTCAACCAAGTAAGTACTGTTGCCCCGGGCAAAGGCTTCCCGGTCTAGTGGCGTGCCTTCTTTAACGTAGTGGGCGACATCGGCAATGTGCACGCCCAAATGGTAGTTGCCGTTAGGCTTTTTCCAAACAACGACGGCGTCGTCAAAGTCTTTGGAGTCATCGCCGTCGATGGTAACAGCTGCTTGGTCCCGGATGTCCCGCCGGCCCTTCTTCTCTTCGTCAGTCACGTGGTCAGGAATGGCGTTGGCCTGGGCCAGGGCGTCTTCTGGCCAGTCCACCCGGATATCGTGTTCCGCCACAATGGACATGATGTCCACGCCCGGGTCGTTTTTGTTACCGATGACTTCCACCACGGCCCCGGTCATGGAGTCTGGGATGTCTTGACTTGGGTAGTCCTTGATGGTTACCTTGACCATGTCGCCCAGTTGCGGGATGATCCCTTGATCAGACACATATACCTTGTACTTCTTAAACTTCTTGTTAGTGGAAATCACGTAGCCGGCAAAGTGGCTGATCTTGACCTGGAGGTCTTCTAAAGGCGTGTATTCCCCAACTAAAGAGCTGGTCCCTCTTTCCAGGATTTCCAGCACTTCCCCTTCTGGGCCCTTGCCGTTCCATGGGTTGCCGCCAACCGTGATCTTAACCTTGACCCGGTCGCCGTCTAGAGCCAGTTTAGTATTGTCAGCCCCGATAAAAATGTCGTCAGCTTCTTCATCATCTAAGCGGACAAAACCAAAGCCCTTGTCATTGGCCCGAAAGACGCCTTCGACTTCAGTGTTTTCCTGGGTCAATTGGTAGCGGCCGTTGCCGTCAGTGATGATCTTTTTCTCATGTTCTAAAGTCGCCAAAGACTTGATCAGGTCGGTAAAGTTGCCAAGGCGGTCCCGCCGGGCCTGGCGCTCGATCTGTTCTACAGTGAACTGTCTTTGGGGATTGCGGCGGAAGATTTCAAGCACTCCCGCCAATGCAGCTTCGTTTTGCGTCATAGATTCTCCATTACTCGTTTATTCTTAATATGTTTTTTGCTAAAAAAAAGCCTCCCATCAACTGATCGGGAGGTCTTGATTATTTAGAAGACAGAATTGCCAAAATAATCGAAAAAGCGAAGAAGAGTACCAACAGTACTGAGGTTACCTTCTCCATAAAGGCTTCAAAGCCCCGCTTCTTAGTTTGTCCGCTGAATACGGCACCACCTGACAAAGCGTTCAAGGCATCTTGTTGCTTTTGTGGCTGCATCATTGTTGCAAAGATGATCAAGATTGAAACAATGATCAACAGCGTCATGATCACGTTATACACTGTACTGCCTCCAATTTATTCTACAATTACTCAGCTATTATATCATACTCCAGCTTACTTTGTCTTAGTTTTTTTCAGTTCTGGCGCATCCGTTTTGTAAAGACTAGTTGCATCCTTCTTGCCCAGCTGGCTCTTCAGGCTGGTCTTGGACTTGGCCGCCTTTTTCAGCTTAGCCAAAGCCGCCGTCTTGTTGTAGTCAAAGTCGCTGGTATCCACCTTCTTAAACCAAGACGGCTTGTAAAAGCGGAGCAGGTTCCCGGTCATCACCCGGTCTGACAAGGATAACTGCGTCGTCACCTTGTTGGCCAAGATGCGGCACTTGGCCTTATCCTTTTTGCTGGTGACCTTTTTCGCGGTCTTGGTGTAGTAGTAGCTGCTGCCCACCTTGGTAAAGGTCGGCGAAATAAAGTTGCCGTTTCGCTGGGCCACCAGCTGCGGGTTGTCTTTACTCAAGAGGTCATGGCCAAAAAGAATCATCTTCTTGCTAGAAATGCCGAGCAGGTTCAAGAGCGTCGGCATGACGTCAATTTCCCCGCCATAGGTGTGCTTGACCCCGCCTTTTAAAGCGGGTGAATAGAACATGAGCGGCACCCTTTGGTACTGCTGGTCCTCAAATTCGCCGTAGTTCTTGATCCCGGTCAACTGGGCCATAGCCTCGTTATGGTTGTTGGAGATGCCATAGTGGTCCCCGTAAAAGACCAGGAGGGTCTTTTTATCCAGACCAGTCTTCTTCAGCCAAGTCATCAGCTCGCCAATAGCCTGGTCTAAGTAGTGGACCGTTTGCACGTAGCCGTCCACCGTGGAGTCCCCGGTCGTCGTCTTTTTGATCGACTGGTTCTGCTTGTCCAGCATGTAGGGGTAGTGGTTGGTCACCGTGATTAATTTCAGGTAAAAAGGCTGCGGCAGGCTGGCAATGTACTTAGCCGATTCTTTTAAGAAGATCTTGTCCTTTAAGCCGTAGCCTAGATACCAGCTGTCTTGGTAGTTATAGTAGTTCAAGGACATAAAGTACTGGTAGCCAAAGGACTTGTAGGCATTGTTCCGGTTCCAAAAAGAACCCGTCCCCCCGTGCATGACGGCAGTCGTGTAGCCAGCCTTTTGACTAAGGATGGCCGGCATGCTTTCAAAGGTGTTGCTAGTGCCGTAAGTCGACATGGCCGACCCCGACTGGACCCCGAAGAGGGAATTTTCCAGCATCATTTCCGCATCTGACGTCTTCCCCTGTCCAACTTGGTTGAAAAAGTTATCAAAGGCCAGGGTGTGCTTGTTTTTATAGAGCTTGTTTAAATTCGGCGTAACTTCCTTGCCCTGCCACTTGTAGCCAATCAGGAACTGCTGGAAGCTTTCTAGGTGGATATAGATCACGTTCTTGCCCTTGGCGACCCCGGTATAAGCGGAATTGGGCTGGACGTAATTTTGCTTGATGTACTTTTTAACAGAAGACAGGTCTGACACCTTGGCATTGGCCATCTGGGCACTGGTCTGGGCCGTCTTGACCCCGTCGTAGATGGCGTACTCGTTGATGCCGAGGTACTTGACGATGTAGTTGTTGTCAAAAGTTCTGGTCAAGAGGCCCGACCGGTCCTGCTGGGCCAAGAGCAGGTTGACCCCGGCCAGCAAGATGGCGCCCACTTCGATCCCGGTCTTTAATTTCCAAGACTTGGGCCGCAGGTCCATCTTAATGGCCTTGGTTGCCAGCAAGATGGTCAAGATTGCCGGGTCTAAAAAGGCTAAAAAGTCGCTTCCTTTTAAAATGCCGGCAATGCTTTTGCCCAAATTCTCCGACGCGCTGCCAGAACTCTGCATCAAGGAGAAGGATAAAAAGTTGGAAAACTCCCGGTAATAAAGGATGTTGGCAAAGAGCCAGGTGGCCAGGATCAAGTCAATAATGATCATCAGCCAGTAGGACTTGCGCCCCTTGACCAGCATCCCGATCCCGAGCAGGAGCAGCGCCGACGGAATCGGGTTTAAAAAGAGCAGGAAGTACTGCATCCCGCTGCTGGCTCCCAGGCTAAACTTGGTCAGGTAGATCAAGGAGCACTTCAGCCAGTAGCCAAAAACCGCTAGCGACAAGAAGGCCGTCTTTGACGTCCTCAGCCAATTGCCAAAAGCAGCTAATTTTTTCATGAAATACCTCGCTTAGATTATTCGCGAATTTTCGCCGGCTTAATGCTCCAGGCAAAAATCCCCAAAATCATCCCAAAGAAATAAGTGGCAAAGCGCCAGACGAACATGGCCGCGACCACCAGGCCAGGCTTAGCGATAAAGCTGGCAAAGAGGGTCTGGAAGCTGAATTCCGCCCCGCCGCTAGCCCCCGGTACCGGAATGACAGCCATGAACATGATAATTAAGATGGTCATGATGGTTACTTGGAAATAGCTGACCGAAAGGCCAAAGGCATAGAGGGTCAGATATGGCGCTGAATAATAGCAAAGGAGCTGCAAGATAGTGAGCGGAATGACGCCCCACAGCTTCTGCTTTTCTTTTTTCAAGGCCTGGCTTTCTTGGTAAAAGCTCTCCACTTGGGCTAGGGTTGCTTCTTCCCAGGACTGTACCTTGTCTTTAGGCAAAAATTTGCCTAAGAAGGCCATGAGCTTTTTGACCATCCGCCGGGTCCAGTCATGGGCAAACATGGCGAGCAGGAGCAGGATGATCGAAGACACGTGGAGGGCAAAGCCGATAAAGATGAAGATGGCCAACCCGGCAAACTTGCTGGCAACCAGGGAAAAGCCGCTGGCAAAGGCGGTCAGATAAGCCGCCAAAACCACCAGCTGGTAGCAGATGAATTTCATCATCAAAATTGAAGTTGACCGGCCAATCGGCATCCCCATTTCGGCCATGGCCGCCAGCTGGGACGGCTGCCCGCCCGTCGCCATCGGGGTAATCCCGTTAAAGAGGGCCTGGATCAAGGGGATGCGGAGGTAGGACCAAAAACTGCGCTTAGCTTCGCCCGGCCTTTTAGCTAAGAGCCGCAAGATCAGGGCCTCGCAGAGATAAGACAAGAGCATGGCCAAAAAGACCAGGGCCACCTTGCCCAGATTAATTTGCTTAGCAGCAGCGGCCAAGACTTTTACCGGCGTTTCCTTGAGGTCAAAGTATAAAACAAGGCCGGAGATCAAGAGGACAACAATGATCCCCCAGAAAGATTTTCTATTCATAAATCTGCCCTAGTTCCCGGCCGATCTGGTACTGCTCGGTGTAAAAGTCCTTCCAGATTTCGGCCAAATGATCTTCAGAATACTGCTGGCTAGCCCGCCGAGACAGGTCCTGGTAGTGGGTCAGGATGTTAGGGTGGCTCAGGGCAAAGTGCAGCTGGTCGTTTAAACCATCAAAGTCTTTACCCGCCAGGTAGTAGCCATCGATAATGGCCCGGTAGAGGTCAAGATCGCGGAGCAGCACCGGCGTCCCGCAGCTGAAGGCTTCTAGAACTGACATTGGGAAGAGCTCGTCAAAAGATGGAAGCAAGAACAGATCTGCCATGTTCAGGTAGTCCACCAATTTTGGCCGGTCGATGATGCCGGTAAAGATCAGGTTCTTCGGCGGGTTGTCGACTAACTTTTTAAAGTGGTCATAGCCATCCGTGATCTTGCCAAAGGAGAAGCCGCCGGCCCAGACGAATTGGACGTCAGGGTTGGCTTCAGCCAGCTTGGCAAAGTCGTCAACGCCCTTTCTGGCCTGCACTTGCCCGTCGCCAAAGACGACGAACTTGTCTAGCGGAATCCCCAGCTCCTTCCGAGTCGCATTCTTTTTGGCCTGGCTTTGCTCGTAAAATTCGCTCTTAGCCACAAAGTTGGGGATGTAGCGGATCTTGCTCCGCTGCAGGCCGTAGTCGGTCAACTTGTCGATGAAAATCGGGTTCACCACCACGATCTGGTCCATCCGCTTATAAAAGTCAATTACGTAGTTGTAGAAGACTTTTTTGGCTGGGGCTGGCAATTTGATTGATCCTTCTAAGGTATCCGGCAAAAAGTGCACGTAGCCGATCTTCCGGCCCCGGGCCTTGGAAAAGCTGTTAGCAAAGTAAGTCGGGTTGATGGTGTGGTAGTGGGTCAGGTCGCTTTTGCCATACTTGTTGACGGTCACGTAGAAGTCGTCCACCAAGTGGGTTCTAAGCAAGCGGAGCAGTTCTAAGTAGGCCGCCCCCACGCCTTGGCCGGCAACGGAGTCAGCTTGGGAAAAATGGTTAATTCTGATCATCTTTGTTTTTATCCTCTTTCACTTGGTAGTTGTCGATGGCAAATTGGTAAAAGTCGCACACGCGGCTGGCAAAGCGGGATGCAGAAATTTCATCCAGCTTTTTAGCTAGGAGGTCCTCAGGGATTTCAATCCGTCCTTGGCGGAGATAGGCTTCAATCGCCTCTTTCATCTGCCGGTAGGTTTCAAAAGTCGTCCCGTAGACTGGGTTGTCAAAGACCTGGTCGGTGTATTCAGTCTTGTAGACCACGCAGCGGCGGCCGTTGGCCAGGGCCTCAATATAGGTCAAGCCTTGCGTTTCGGTGTCACTGGCTGAGACAAAGAGGTCAGCCATCTGGTAGTAGCTCCCTACCTGGTCGTGTTCCACATTGCCGGTAAAAATGACGTGCCCTTCTAAAGTCAGGCGTTCAACTTGATCTTTTAACTGGTCAACGTCTGGACCATCGCCAGCGATCACAAAAATTAGGTCTGGAAATTCTTCTAAAAGTTCCGGCATCACCTTCAAGATGTGGCTGATCTTCTTTTCAGCTGCCACCCGGCCCAAAGTCAGCATGACCGGCGTGTCTTCACTGATGCCCAGCTTTTTTCTTAAATCGATCTTTTCACCCTGACTGACGGCTTCTAGGTCAACCCCAGTCGGAATTACCCGCATCGGGATTTCCACCCCGTAGCGGGTCAATAAATTGGCTACGCGGGGGCTAGGCGCAATCACTCCGTCCATATTCTTTAAGTAGCCCTTGGTAAACTGCTTGACGTGGACTGGCCGCAGAAGATGGCCGTTTAAGACGTAGTGCAGGTAGTCTTCATACATGGTGTGGTAGGTGTGAATGGCCGGAATCTCCAGTTGCTTGGCCACAAACTTGCCAATGCTGCCCATAGAAAATTCGGTTTGCGTATGCACGATATCCAGGTTGACTTCCTTAGCCACCTTGACTGCTTCAAAGAAGCCCCGAAAGGCGATTCGGCGCTCAGAAAAGCCAATAAAGGGCACAGAGCTGAAGCGGAAGATGTTGGCTTCTATAGTGTCCTTGTCCACGCCCGGATCGGTCGTGGTAAAAATAAAGACGTTATGACCTTGCGCTTCCAAGGCTTCCTTTAAAGTTTTGATTGAAGTCGCTACACCGCTGTTTTGCGGAAAGTAGGTATCTGTAAACAGGCCAATATTCATAGTAACTTTTATTTCCTCCATACTATCCTTTATATTATAGAAAATCCCTAAAAGAGGTGCAAACCTCTTAAGAAAAACGCTAAAAACAAAAAAACGGCTCAAATGAGCCGTTTAAACATAGCGGTGATCGGGGTCGAACCGATACGTC
>NZ_AZDU01000003.1:62701-74803 GCF_001434815.1 Lactobacillus equicursoris DSM 19284 = JCM 14600 = CIP 110162 | reverse complement strand
ACATACTTCGGGGGCAAAAATCACCAAAATCGCGGACGGTTGACATACTTCGGGGGCAAAAATCACCAAAATCTCACCCGGTTGACATACTTTGGGGGCTAAAATCACCAAAATCTCACCCGGTTGACATACTTCGGGGGAAAAAGCCCACCCAACCACGCTACACCAAAAAAAGGAAGCACCGCAGTGCTTCCATTTTTTTACATCTGATCCATATATTTGTTCAAGTAGCTGTCAACAAAGTTGTTGCCCTCGTTGTTCTGGTGGCCTTGGACCCACTCAAAGTGCAAGTGTGGGAACTTCTGCAACTCCTGGTCGATCTCCTGCCACAAGTCAGCGTTTTTCACCCTCTTGAACCCGCGCTTTTTCCAGCCCGTCAGCCAAGCCGGGTGGTCAAAGTCGTTGCTTACGGAATCAAGCACGTACCTGGAGTCCAAGGAAAAAAGAATCTCCTCGTCAGCCAGGCCCAGCTCCTCCAGCTTTTTCAAACTTTCCAAAAAAGCCGTCATCTCCATCACGTTGTTGGTGGCACCGTACCAGCCACCGTGGCCGGGGTGGCGCTGGTCGTCTGGATCCAAAATCAGGTAGGCCCAGGCCGCCTTGTCCGTTTCATTAACGTGGCCGCCGCTGACATTGCCGGTGTTGCGGCATCCCCCATCGGTATAGACGTGGACTGGGTAAGGACCCTGCCCATCTTTGTCATAGTGGTTGATTGGCGTCACCCGGCCAGTTTTCCGCGCCGAATCCGCTGACCGACTAGGCCGCACACTCGCGTCGCCCTGCTGGATCTTCTGGATCGCCGCCTGCAGCTCATCTTCAGCTGGCTGCAGCTTAGCTAGCGAATCCGCTGGAGCCTCGCCGATAAAGTTGACGGCGTCCATCATATCGTCAAAAGACTTAAAGACCGCCCCAGAATAGCCGCTTACTTGGGCCTGGGCGTCTGGCCAGTTATGGTAAATGCCGGGCTTGCGTCCCTTTTTTACCGCGTAAAATTTCATGTGATCTCCCCCTCAAAAAGTCAATTCTCAGATCTTGGTCAAAATCAAGATAATGGTATCATAAATACTAAAGAAATTCCGTTTAAAAATTCTGTCTAGAAAGGAGCCAAAGCCAACCGTGCTCTTCTTCAATTCGCGCAGATACGCTGAAGAAACTGAAAAAAAGCGCAGCAAAAAGCAGGACCCGCAAGAACACTCTCTGCCCTTCATGACCTTCTTGGGCATCCTGGCCACCTTCCCGCCCCTACGCATCTTCCTCAAGCTCTGCAAAAGGCGAGTCGTCAACCAGGCCGCGGTCGAGCCCGCGCCAGCCGGCCAAGAGCAAGTCCCCATCATCTACATCCACGGCTTCCGGGGCGGGGACTATACCACCCGGGTCATGGTGAAAGAAGCGGGCAAAAGCAAGGGCGATCCCCGCTTTTTAAAAGTGGAAGCTGACCTCACCGGCCACATCAAGCTGACCGGCACTTATACCGGCGACTCCCAGCCCATCATCCAGCTGGCTCTCAAGGACCGGATCGCCGGCTACCAGGCCATCAACTACTACCTTAGCTTCCTGCTCCCTTTTTTAAGCCAAAAATATGGCTTCACCCGCTACAGCGCCGTCGCCCACTCCCTCGGCTCGCCCTGCGTCGTGGCCACCGAAATGCGCTATGCTAAAAAGAAAAAGTTCCCCCATCTAGTCAAGTGCGCCTTGATTGCAGGGCCCTTTAACGGGGTCATGTACCTGGGCGACATCCCCAACTTAAACCACTTGACCAGAAGTGGCCGGCCCAGCCTGATGACTCCGCACTATTCCTACATGCTCCGTCACCGGGGCAACTTTAACCCGGCCATCCAGGTCCTGAACATCTACGGCAACGTCTTAGACACGACCAACTCCGACCGCTTCATCTCGGTCATCTCGGCCAAGAGCATCCGCTACGTGCTAGCCCCCCACGCCCGCTTTTACCAAGAAGTCGAGGTCCGGGGCGAAAACGCCGAGCACTCACAAATGCACGACGAGCCCTTTGTCATCAACATCCTGGACCATTTTTTAGAATTAAAAAAGCAGAAAGAAGGTAAACCGTGAACAGTATTGCCTGGATTGACGTCTGGCACATCATCATCTTCACCAACACTATCTTAGCCCTCTGGACGGTCTTCCACCGCAAGCGGTCCGTTGCCACTTCCTGGGCCTGGCTGATCGTCTTGATCATCTTCCCGGTAATCGGCTTCGTCATCTACGGCTTTGTCGGCCGGGGAATTTCGCAGGAGAACCTTTTTGCCATCAACCGCCAGCACCACATTGGCCTAGACAATGTGCAAAAAATGATCACCAAGGCGCCTAAAAAGACCAGCGCCGCTGATACATCGCCTCACGCCCGGATCTTGATCAAGTACTTGGACAAGGACCAGGAAGCCCCGATTACCAAAAATAACCAGCTCAAGCTCTACACCGACGGGGTAGCCAAGTTCAAGGACTTGTTTGCCGACATCCGAGCAGCTAAAAGCAGCATTAACGTCGAGTACTACACGATTTACGATGACCAAATCGGCAACCAGTTCATGGATCTCTTGATCAAAAAGGCCAAAGAAGGCGTCCAGGTCCGGGTCCTCTACGATGCCTGGGGGTCACTGGGTGCAACGAAAAAGTGGTTTAACCGCTTGGTCAAGGCTGGCGGAGACGTCCTCCCCTTCATCACTTCTCGGAACATGATTTCAAGAAACCGGATCAACTACCACCTCCACCGCAAGATCGTGGTGATCGACGGGGTGATCTCCTGGACGGGCGGCTTTAATGTCGGCGACCAGTATTTAGGCCGGAAAAAGAAGTTCGGCTACTGGCGGGACACCCACCTGCGCCTGGTTGGTTCAGCGTCGCTCCTGCTCCAAGAACGCTTTGTCATGGACTGGAATGCTTCTGCCAAAAAGGAAAAAGAGGTCATCACCTTTGACGAAAAACTTTTTCCTGACCTAGACGAGCAAGACATCCGGCAAGGGGACATGGCCGTCCAGGTCGTGTCAGATGGCCCTGATAACGACGACCCTTACATGCGTAACGGCCTGGTCCGGTTAATGATGCTGGCCCGGCAACGCGTTTGGATCCAGACGCCCTACCTGATTCCTGATGAAGCCATGATCGCCGCCTGGCAAATTCTGGTCAATTCCGGGGTCGACCTGCGGATCATGATTCCTTGTATGCCCGACCACCCCTTCATCTACCGGGCCACCCAGTGGTATGCCAACCAGCTGACCAAGATCGGGGTTAAGATCTACACTTACGAGAATGGCTTCCTGCACGCCAAAACCATCATCGTCGACGACAAGTTTGCCACCGTCGGCAGCGTCAACCAGGACTACCGGTCTTATGACTTAAACTTTGAAGACAACGTCTTCGTTTACGACCGGTTCTTCAACCGGGAGATGGCCAAGCAGTTTAAGGCCGACATGGCAAAGTCGACGCTTCTTACGCCAGAGATGATCGCCAAGCAGTCCCACTACCTGCACTTCAAGCAAAATTTCTCCAGACTCTTGTCGCCAATCCTGTAATTTTTTCAAAAAGGAAAAAAGCAAAAATGGGCTAGCAATTGCTAGCCCATTTGTCTGACATCGATATTGACGCCCCGCTCAAGGCGAGTCATCAGGTAAGCCGCTACTTCGCTAGCGGCTTTATTAAATCTCAGGTAGTAAACCTGGTTGCGGCCCGTTTCAAAAGCCGCAATTGACAAATCGCCAATGGCTGGCGGCGCTGCCGTCAAGACCACCTGCTTGATCTCGCTGTATTTCAGGCTTCGTCTAAAGTAGCCGCTCAAGACGACCCGTTCGTTGCTTAAGCCCGCGGACGCCTCCAAGATCCCCGTTAAGATAAACAAGGCGAGAAAAAGGTTAAAACCTGGCTGCCCCAAGTCCAAGTAGTCCCATAAATAGCCCAGCCAGATCAAGAGCAGCGGCATGATGATGGAAGTCATCCGGTAACGGGCACGGATTTCGATTTCGGCTTGCCGATACCAGCTGTAGCCTGCGTAGGCTGCCAGCAAGAAATCAGCTACTAGGTAAAAGCTATCCATATAATCTGCCACCTCAAAAACTTTCTTAAGAATTATTTCCATTATAACAAACTAAGCGCTTATAATTGAGGAAAAAGACATTATCCTAACTTTTCTTAAGAAAGGGGCTTTTTATGGATCAAGAATTATTAGCTGAATTTAAGCAAGACGTCAAAAACGCCCGCCATCCCGTCTTTTTGACCGGCGCCGGCGTTTCCACCCACTCCGGCATCCCCGACTACCGGTCTAAGACCGGGATCTACAACGGGGTCAGCGAGCCGCCCGAGGTCATCTTGAGTGAAGACACCCTCTATAACCGGCCGGAGCTTTTTTACAAGTTCGTCATGGACAACATGTACTTCCCGGACGCCAAGCCGAACTTAATCCATGAAAAAATGGCTGAGATCTGCAATGAAAAAGGCGACCTGATCACCCAAAACATCGACACCCTGGACACTAAGGCCGGCAACCAGCACGTGACCGAGTTTCACGGCAACCTGTACGACATCTACTGCACCAAGTGCCACGAAAAGCTGACTTATGATGACTACAAAAAAGGCTACCGGCACGAGTGCGGCGGCATCATCCGGCCCGGCATCGTCTTATACGGGGAAGGGATCAACATGGACAATGTTTCCCGGTCGGTTAATGCCCTCACCAAAAGCGACCTAGTCATCATCGTCGGCACCAGCTTCGTCGTTTATCCTTTCGCCGGCCTCTTAAGCTACGCACCTGAAACGGCCAAGCTCTGGGCAGTCAACTTGACGGAAATTCCGGCTCAAGGGATCAAGCAGCTGGTGGGCGATGCCTTAGAAGTCTTTAGCCAGCTGTAAGTTGGCGTATTCTTTTAAAACGACGGCCTGGTTGTGGTCCAGGTCTTTAGCCCCAAAGAGGAAGAGAACGTCGCCTTTTTCCAGCTCTTTTTTAACCAAGGCTAAAAAGGCAGGCGTTTCCGGATTTTTATCAAGTTCAGCCAGGTACTTTTCCTTAAATTCCGGAAACTTCTCCGGGTCATGGCCATACCATTTGCGCAAGTCGGCACTTGGCGCTACTTCTTTTGCCCAGCCATCCAGCTTGGCTTTTTCCTTGCTCATCCCCCGCGGCCATAAACGGTCAACTAAGATTCGGTAACCCGGCAGATCAGCATGATAGATTCTTACGGCTTTAATTTCTGACATGTGCTTGTTCCTTTAGCAGGTAGCTAATATTCTAAAATAATATACTCAATCTTATTTTATTCCGAAAGAAGTTAAAAGCAATGACTTACTATGACTTTTTTACCGGCAGACCGACGGCAGAAATCTGCCAAGACCTGCTAGGGCGCGCCTTGACCTTTGAAGGGCCACAGGGCAAGCTTGGCGGCTACATCGTAGAAGCTGAGGCCTACCTGGGCACTAAGGACCGGGCAGCCCACTCTTATGGTGGCCGCCGCAGCCAGGCTAACGAAGGCCTCTACTGCCCAGGCGGGTCCTTATATATTTACTCTCAGCGCCAGTACTTCTTCTTTGACGTGGCCTGCCAAGAAGCTGGCGACCCCCAAGGGGTCCTGGTCCGGGCGATTGAGCCCGTTTGGGGGATCGAGCAGATGGAAGCCAACCGCGGCGGCAAAAGCGGCGTTTTACTCACCAATGGTCCTGGCAAAATGATGCAGGCCTTGGGGATTGATTCTAGGAAGTGGGACCTAGCCAAGCTGGAAGACAGTCCTTTTGCCATCGACCTGACTGAGAAAAAAGCTGCCAAAGAGATCATTGCCGCTCCCCGGATCGGAATCAGCCAGGCTGACCCGGCCTGGGCTAAGGAAAAGCTTCGCTACTACGTCGCCGGGAATCCCTACGTGTCAGACATGAAGAAAAAGGACTACGATCAAGGTCATGGCTGGGCCAAAGTTTAATTATTAAATTAGACTTGACTTTTTTCTTAATTTAATTTAATCTTAAAGCAGTAAAAATATTATCCAATACAATAGAGGTCGCGATTGTTCACCAAAACAGGAGGAGCTCACGCATTAGCTTTGATCCCTGCTATTAAGGAATATCGCCGAAATCAGCTGTCAGGACGTGCTGGCCGCTGGTTGGGCTGCAGGAGAAGATCTTGCAGACTGTCCTAGCAATAGGGAGCGCTATAATTTTTGGTATTCATACTGAAATTTACAGAAACTAACCGCCTCATTGTATATGCAATGGGGCTTTTTTGCACTTTATTGTATGAGTTTGCCTAAATGGAGGTTTTTTCAAATGAAGAGGAAAGGCAGCTGGATCGGGGCCATTCTGGCCTTGATCATGACTGTGGCAGTTGGCTTTAGCTTTGCTAAGCCAGCTGAAGCCAGCGGTACGCTTAAGATTGGGATGGAAGCCAACTACGCTCCATACAACTGGACCCAAACGACGAGTGCCAATGGCGCGGTAAAAGTCGATGGGACTAATTCTTACGCCAATGGTTACGACGTTAAGATTGCCAAGATCATCGGTAAAAAGCTGCACAAGAACGTTATCGTCGAAAAGACGCAATGGGATGGGCTTTTGCCAGCCTTAACCAGTGGCAAGATCGACTTGATCATTGCCGGGATGAGTCCAACGGCAGAAAGACGCAAGGCCATCAACTTTACGACGCCATACCGGACCACCAGCTTCGTGGTCATCGTCAACAAGAAGAGCAAGTACGCTAGCGCTAAGTACTTAACTGACTTTAAGGGCGCAAAGTTGACTGCTCAGCAAGGGACCTTGCACTACAACCTGATTAAGCAATTGCCTGGTGCTAAGCGTGAACCAGCTTCTAAGGACTTCTCCGCAATGCGGGAATCTCTGGAAGCCGGCACCATCGACGGCTACGTTGCCGAAGACACGGAATTGACCTCTTTCAAGATGGTCGACTCTAACGTTACCGGCGTTAACCTCTCCAAGATGAAGGGCTTCAAGGTTTCTGCTGAAGATGCCGAAGTTTCCATCGGGGTCAAGAAGGGCAACGATAAGCTGCTCAGCCAAGTTAACAAGATTTTAGCTGGTATCTCCACTGCTAAGCGCAACCAATTGATGAAGGAAGCCGTTCAGCAGCAGCCACAAACCAATACCAAGAAGGAAAACTGGCTGGTTTCCATGCTGAAGAACTACGGGAACATGATCCTGGAAGGGATCGGCATGACCCTGTTCATTTCCTTAATCGGTACGATCGCTGGTTTCTTCATCGGCTTGCTGGTCGGCATTGTCCGCACCATTCCAGAACCAAAGAACAAGTTCAAGAAGGGTCTGCTGGCCTTTTGCAAGTGGCTCTTGTCCGTTTACGTTGAAGTCTTCCGTGGCACCCCAATGATGGTTCAGGCTGCGGTTATCTACTACGGGATTGCCCAATTCTGGCACATCAACTTGAACAGAACGGTTGCCGCCTTGGTCATCGTTTCCATCAACACCGGGGCCTACCTAGCTGAAGTTATCCGCGGGGGGATTATTTCTACCCCTAAGGGTCAGTTTGAAGCCGCTAGTGCCTTGGGGATGACCCACAACCAAAGAATGTGGAACATCATCTTGCCACAAGCGATCAGAAACTGCTTGCCTTCAATCACTAACGAATTTATCGTCAACATCAAGGACACGTCAGTATTGAGTATCATCTCTGTTTCCGAATTGTTCTTTGTTGGTTCAACCATTGCCAGCCAAAGCTTCCAATTCTTCCAAACCTACCTGGTGATCTCCGTCATCTACCTGTTCTTGACCTTTACCATTACCCGGATCTTCAACCTAATTGAAAAGCACATCGAAGGTCCTGAAAACTACAACATGATGGCTAACCAAGTACAAGTTGGCAAGCAGGAAGGAGACAAGTAAGATGGCTGATTTTTCACAAAACAAAGTTATTTTAAAGGTAGACCACCTGCAAAAGACTTATGGTGAGCACCAAGTTTTAAAAGACATCTCCTTTGAGGTCCACAAGGGTGAAGTCATGACCATCATCGGGCCTTCTGGAGGTGGTAAGTCAACCATGCTCCGCTGCATCAACTTACTAGAAGACCCAACTGGCGGCAAGATCCTCTTCCACGACCAAAACATCCTGGATGAAAACTACAACATCCCCCACTACCGGTCCAAGGTCGGCATGGTTTTCCAGCAGTTTGAACTATTTGAAAACAAGAACGTCTTGCAAAACTGCATGATAGGCCAAGAATTGGTCTTGAAGCGGTCCAAGGAAGAAGCCCGCAAGGTTGCCATGGAAAACCTGAAGACGGTTGGCATGGACCCTTATATCGACGCTAAGCCGCGGCAATTGTCCGGTGGGCAAAAGCAGCGTGTCGCTATCGCCCGCGCCATTTCCATGAACCCTGAAATCCTGCTTTTTGACGAACCAACCAGTGCCCTGGACCCAGAAATGGTCGGTGAAGTTCTGGAAACCATGAAGAAGCTGGCTAAGACCGGTTTGACCATGATCGTGGTTACCCACGAAATGGCCTTTGCCAAAGAAGTCTCTGACCAAGTCCTCTTCATGAGCGACGGCTACGTCACTGAACAAGGCAGTCCAGATGAGATCTTCAACCACCCAGAAAACGAAAAGACCAAGAAGTTCTTGGCTAACTTCCGGGGGCCACAGATCTAGCCTTTGCTTAAACGTTAGACAATTAGACAAAAGAAAAACTTCATTCCTGATTCGGGAATGAAGTTTTTTCTTGCTGTTTTACTGTTTGTATTCTTAGCTCTTTTTGCCTTATGCTACTTTTCTTCAAAGGTAAAGACGTAGGCTTCATTGCTGGTTGGAACATCCGTGGTCAGGTAGAACATTTCCATCCTGAACTTTTGCCCGCTCAGGGCCTCAACCCGTTTGACATAGCCCGCTTGTTGCTGGCTGGGTTTTCTAAGTTTCCGTTAACCTTTCCCTGTAAACCAAAGAATATAAGTTAAAAAGTATAAAACGGGCAAAAAGAAAAAACAGCCTTGGGAGGCAAAGTCCCAAAAGCTGTTTCTCAGAAATTGTTTGTTTTGCATGTTGATTATAAAACCCGGACAGCGAAACTCGGCGTGTAAGATGACACGTTACCGGTTTTGACCACTTGGCCAGGAGCTGGCGCCATCACGTATTGGCCGCCGCCCAGGGCGATGGCTACGTGGTAAGCTGAGCCATAGCTGCCCCAGAAGTAAAGGTCGCCGGCTTGAGCGCTAGCCACGCTGATCTTGGTACCTGCGTATTGCTGGGTGTAGGTAGTCCGGCCAACGTTGATGCCAAAGTGACTATAGACGTATTGCACGTAGCCAGAGCAGTCAAAGCCGCTTGGCGTAGTCCCGCCCCAAACATAAGGCACGCCCAAGAAGGTCAAAGCATAAGCAGTGATGTTGGCTGAAGAAGCGGTAGTGCTAGAGCGCTTGATGCTGGTTGGAGCTTGACTAACGGCAGTTTTAGAAGTGCTTGTTGAAGACTTAGTCGTCGTTGACTTGGTAGTTGAACTAGTAGTGGTTGACTTAGTTACGCCATTAGTGGTGTAGCTAGTCAGGCTGGAAGCCAGCTTCAGGCTTTGGCCAATGTAGATGAGGCTGCTGGACAGGTTGTTAGCCTTTTGCAGGGCAGATACGGATACACCGTACTTCTTGGCAATGCTCCAGAGGGTATCGCCCTTGGCTACTTTGTAAGTCGTTGAGCTGGTTGCCTTAGCCTTAACGGCTGCGGTCTTGCTGCTGGTCTTAGTGGTTGACTTAAAGCTAGTAGTCTTGCTGCTTGAAGGAATCTTCAAGGTTTGGCCAACGTAGATGGTATTGCCTGACAAGCTGTTAGCCTTTTTCAAGCTGGAAATAGATACGCCATACTTCTTAGAAATGGCCCAAAGACTGTCATTTTTAACAACCTTGTGGCTGGCTGCCAAGGCGCTGGTACCGGTAGTCAATAAGGCTACTGAGGCAGACAAGGCGGTTAAGGCCGACATTAGCTTTCTATTTTTAGTCATTAAAACAATTTCTCCTTTTTGTGTCGTTTGTTAGCTTATAGGTTATAGTATAACTTTCGATTGTTACAAAGTTGTATCGATCCAGTTACAAAACAAAAGCACTACGGTTACATCCGTAATGCTGATTTTCACAAGTATATTTTTTGTAAAAATACCGTTATTTATTGAAAAGTTAGGCCTAATTATAATTGTTTCCTTAAGCACTTTACCAAAACAAGTTAGATAATGTCGCTGTCTTGACCCGCCAGGTACAGTTTCCAGCCATTCTTGAAGTGGTCTTCCCGGGCCAGGGCCAAAGCATGGTAGTCGCTCTCCAGGCTGTCGATGGCATCTTGCAGGCGCTTGTTGCTCTTGCGCATGGCGTTTAGCTCGGGATCATTAACTACGCCCTTTAAGTGCATTTTGGCTGATAAAAGCTTGCGCCGTTCTTGGAATTCCTTTTTCAAGGGAGCCAGGGCGTCTTCATACTTGACCAGCTTTTGGTTGATGTCCGGGATCTGCTCGTTTAGTTTGACAAAAAGCTCATACGGCATGTTGGACTTGATCCGGTTGCACTCGCTGCAAGACAGGATCAGGTTGTCAAGAGAATTATCGTTTGACAAAGACACCGGGTCCTTGTGGTCGACGCTTCGCCCGCGCCGCCCGCAATACTGGCAGCGGTACTTGTACTTGGCCCGGATCCGCTCGCGGTCAATGTAGTCGACGGTGTTTAACTGGAAGTCCACCTCTAGCCCCAGCTCACTTAAATTTTCGGCAAAAGTTAAATTGGCATCAGGGACGAAATCCTTGTCTAGCAAGGCTTGATTCAACTTTTCCCTTGGCAGCTGCTGCTTGGCTAGTACATTGCCATCGTAATCTTGCAAAAAGCCCTCGTAAGCCCGGCGTTTTTTGGTATCAGGAATTAAAAAACGGTCGCTATCGACGTCTTCATTATTGCCCGCAAAGGCGAAAAGGAGGTTTTCGGCAAAAATTTTCACGACCGGATTGCCATAGTCTTCTGGAACCAATCCCCTTTGCCGGCAGAGATCACAAATGCTGGTCAGCTTGGGGTTGATTAGCCCCTGCACCTTAAAGTGCAAAGAATTCAGTCTTAAGCCGCAACTGCTGCATTGGAACTTCATGGTGGAAAAATCTCCCTTCTTTAGTGAACCGCATAATTACTACTAATTAATTTTAAGCTTATCGCTGGTGAGTGGCAAATAAGGACAACAGAAAAAGACCGCCAGCAACGAATGCTTGCGGTCTTTTATTATCTGTTCAAAAACAATTACTTGTTTTCGTCCTTAGCAGCTTGGTTCAAGTAGTTAACAACTGCAGCTGCGTGAGCAACGCGCTTCTTTGAGTTAGAAGCATTGCGTGGACGACGGTGTGGGTTGATCCCAGTGTGGATATTTCTTGACATGTCTCTTCATCCTTTCATTGATTTTCGAAAATCAGTAGTAATTATACCCTTTTCAGCCCGTTTAAGCAAGGCTTCGGGCGTTTTTTCTTCCTAGCGTGTGTTTAACAAGTGATAATGTCTGGCATAATCTCCATATATCGGTGCTCAGTAAATTTCCTTGAAATACAATCCTTGGTGCTCAACCAGACTCGCTACTTCTTCCCGCAACTGCCCCTTAAGGTTAAAGAAAATTGTACTAAAACCATCTTCAATCCGCATAAGCGAAAAATCATTCTCCTGCTTAAGCAAGATATTTAAGCTTGCGTAATTGTCAATCACCATAGTATCGACGATTTCTCCCAGCCGCTCTAAGCCAATGTTTCGTAGGTTCTTGTTTTTCAGATTAGGGTAAAGAGCACTAGCCACTGCTTCACCTAAGAAGACATATGACTCATGCTGGTACATCAGCGCGAAGGCAATAAATTTTATTTTTTCTGCAAATTGCGGCTTAAAGTGTACGTTCAAATACATCTCAAGTTCTGCATAATCTTCATTTTGAAAAGTAAACGGAACAAAATCAGCAAAATACCTGTCTGATTGCTGGTCAATCAAGCGGTCAATAAGATCAACGGCATTGTCATAATTCATTTGTATCTCCTATCCTACTACGGTCATAAAATTTTACCATCACCAGATTAACATAGCCTTGACTGTTTTCAACCTTTTGGGAACTTTACTAGTGTTATTAACAAGTGATCATGTCTGGCATAATCTCTA
>NZ_AZDU01000003.1:0-62627 GCF_001434815.1 Lactobacillus equicursoris DSM 19284 = JCM 14600 = CIP 110162 | reverse complement strand
GTTTTCAACCTTTTGGGAACTTTACTAGTGTTATTAACAAGTGATCATGTCTGGCATAATCTCTAGTTACAGACAATGAAGAAAGTTAGGTTAACTATGAAAGACGAGGAAGTAAATTTTTGATAACGCTTTCCCAGTCTTCCAGTGGTACCCTTTTTTCACAAAGTCAAAAATTGGGATTGAATAAAGTCGATGAGCTATACTCACTTAAAAACAGTAGCAAATCGGCTTTTTTCTTTTTCCGGATAAATCCTTGTGGCTCTAAGATTAAAAGCGGTTTTGCATATTTTTTATACTAAAAAAGCTTCTGACGAAATTGGCATTTTTGCAAGTTCACAATTTGTCAAAATGCTTTCAATAACATCTGTTCGTTAATTTTTATCTATTGAGATTTTGATCAAAATATCCGAAAATAGAAATACAAGTAAGTAAAGACTGCATTTTATTTCTGTTAACTTCTTGTAAAGAGTTTAGCTTATTTTTTAGTAGGGGAAATTTTTATGGACGCCGCCAAAACGAAAACTTCAATTAATTTTTCGGCAATTTTGAAAAAGATTTTTAGCGACAAGATTCTGCAAATCACGATCGTCATCACCTTGATCAGCCTCTTCTTCGCTCGGCCACGCAACGCCGACATGAACTGGCACACGATTGAATCAGTTACCACCATGCTGGTCTTGATCCAGGTTTACAGCTACTTGCACATCCTGGACATCATCGCCTATAAACTGACGGCGATCGCTGACTCCACTAGAAAGCTAATCTTGCTGTTTACCTTGTTATCAGTCTTCTCCGGCATGTTCCTCGGCAACGACATCACTTGCTTGACCATGATTCCGCTCTACTTGAACATTGCCAAGAAGTACAAGCTGCCAGAAATCCTGCCAGCGACCTTGATCGGGATGGGGGCCAACATCGGGGCGGCCTTCACGCCTTGGGGCAACCCCCACAACATCTTCGTGGTTTCCAACTACCACCTGATGCCGGCCACCTTCTTTAAATGGACCCTGCCTTACCTGATCGGAGCCTTGGTAGTCTTCTTGTGCATTTTCTTCTTTATTCCTAAGAAGGAAATTCCAACTCAAGAAGTTGTCGAAATTGAAGTCAGCTGGCCGATGACTATTGTGACCACCTTGATTTTTGCCTTCTTCTTCGTCGGCGTCTTCAAGTTTGTCCCAATCTGGATGCCGATGCTGGCCGCCATCATCTGGGCCTTGATCGTCAACTGGAAGATCCTGCTCCACATCGACTACTCCTTGCTGCTCACTTTCACTCTGTTCTTTGTCTTCATCAGCGACATCCAGCAGATTCCTTGGGTCGTAACGGCTATCCACGGCTTTGTCGGGACCGAAATGAGCACTTACTGGACTGCTATCTTGTCCAGCCAAGTCATGAGCAACGTGCCTTCAACTATCTTAGTCGGCAAGTTCTCCAAGTACGCTGAAGCCTTGACTTTGGGCTCCAACATCGGGGGCTTTGGCTCACCAATCGGGTCCATGGCCAACATGCTGGTCATGAAGACCTTCTACGCCCACGCTTCTAAGGAAGCCAAGAAGAAATTCTTCCCGAAGTGGCTGGGCTATCAAATCGCTGGCGTGATCATCCTGTCCTTGATCGGCTGGGTCATCGTCAAGTTCGAACTGTAAAAGTAGATTTTTCACCTCTCCTAGTTAGGAGAGGTTTTTATTTTTCTAAAAAATAAACTACGATATAATAGATTTAACTCGAAAATACTTTTTAACAGAAAGGGAGGACAAAAAATGGTAGCTGGAATTATCATTGCCGTTTTACTTGTCTTAATTGTTGTTTACTACATTTCCGCCTACAACGGCCTGCAAAAGGCCAAAGTTAACACGGAAGAATCCTGGAGCCAAATCAGCGTGCAATTGAAGCGCCGGAACGACCTGATTCCTAACTTGGTTGAAACCGTCAAGGGCTACGCCAAGCACGAAAAGGAAACCTTGGCTCAAGTGGTAGAACTGCGGAACCAGTTGACCCAAGTGCCAGCCGGCAACCGGGAAGAGACCATGAAGATCTCCAACCAAATCACTGATAGTTTGAAGACGATTTTTGCCTTGTCAGAAAACTACCCAGACCTAAAGGCCAACACCAACTTTGCCAACCTGCAAGAAGAATTGACCAACACGGAAAACAAGATTGCCTACTCACGGCAACTCTTCAACTCCAGTGCTGCGGTTTACAACAAGATGCTAGTCGTTTTCCCTTCTAACATCGTGGCCAACATCCACCACTTTACCAAGGTTGACTACCTGGACATCCCTGAAGAAGAAACCAAGGCACCAAAGGTATCATTCTAAGGTAGGCTTTAGCTAACAATGCTCTATCAACAAATTGAACGCAACAAGCGTAAGACCTTCTTGGTCATGCTGGTCTTCTTCGTGATTTTTGCCTTGGTGGGGGCGGGTCTAGGCCAGCTCATGTGGGACAAGCCCCTGCCTGGGGTCTTGACCGCTGGCGTCATTGCCCTGGTCTACTCTTTTATCATCTTTCAAGATCCAATCAGCGTGGTCATGAGTATGAACCATGCTCAGGAATTGAGGGAAGAAGATAACCCGCAGCTTTTTCACGTTGTCGAAGACATGGCCATGGTCGGCCAGATCCCCATGCCCAAGGTCTACCTAATTCCCGACCAAAGCCCCAACGCCTTCGCTACTGGCCTGTCGCCAGACAAATCGGCGGTAGCAGTGACGCAGGGCCTGCTCGACATGATGAACCGGGAAGAACTGGAAGGGGTCTTGGGTCACGAGATTTCCCATATCCGCAACTACGATATCCGCCTGTCCATGGTGGCCCTGGTTTTAGTCAGCGCGATCAGCTTTATCGCTGATTTTGCCCAAAACTGGATGTGGTTTGGCTTTGGCGGCAGACGGCGCGATGATGACGATGAAGACGGCGGGAGTCTAGGAATGATCATTGGCGTGATCGGGGTCATTTTTACCCTGATCTTGGGACCCCTGGCAGCCAGCCTGGCGCAGATGGCCCTGTCCCGGAACCGGGAATACTTGGCCGACGCCGGCTCTGTTGAGTTGACCCGGAACCCGCAAGGCTTGATCAGCGCGCTAAGAAAAATCGAAAACAGCCAGCCCATGCAGGCGGCCAACAGTGCTAGTGCATCCCTGTATATCGAAGATCCAGTGAGACGGCCAAGCCTGAGCCACCTCTTTGACACCCACCCACCAACAGAGGAGCGGATCAAGCGGCTAGAACAGATGTAAAGTTAAGTAGTTAATCAGCGAATCCCTTGGATTTGCTGATTTTTTTGTTTTGGTTAGGCTTAGCCCCCGAGTTGACTCAACCGGGATGGGGTTTGACGTTTTTCGCCCCCAAGTTGACTCAACCGGGATGATTTTTCCACTTTTTTGCCCCCGAGTTGACTCAACCGGGCTCTTTTTTCCGCTTTTTTGCCCCCGAGTTGACTCAACCGGGATGGGTTTTACCGTTTTTCGCCCCCGAGTTGACTCAACCGGGATGGGGGTTGCAGTTTTTCGCCCCCAAGTTGACTCAACCGGGCTCGTTTTGCCGCTTTTTTGCCCCCGAGTTGACTCAACCGGGCTCTTTTTTCCGCTTTTTCGCCCCCAAGTTGACTCAACCAAGTTTGGTTGACATACTTCGGGGGCAATTTCCGCCTAAATCACAGCCGGTTGATATACTTTGGGGGCAATTTCCGCCTAAATCACAGCCGGTTGATATACTTTGGGGGCAATTTCCACCTAAATCCCGGCTGGTTGACATACTTCGGGGGCAATTTCCGCCTAAATCCAGGCCGGTTGACATACTTTGGGGGCAATTTCCGCCTAAATCCAGGCCGGTTGACATACTTTGGGGGCGACTTCCGCCTAAATCCAGAGCGGTTGACATACTTCGGGGGTGATTTCCGTCCAAATCACAGCCGGTTGATATACTTTGGGGGCGATTTCCGCCTAAATCCAGGCTGGTTGACATACTTTGGGGGCTTTTTCCGCCTAAATCCAGGCCGGTTGACATACTTTGGGGGCAATTTCGACCAAAATCCACACCGGTTGACATACTTTGGGGGCGGTTTCCGCCTAAATCACAGCCGG
Source organism: Lactobacillus equicursoris DSM 19284 = JCM 14600 = CIP 110162 (assembly GCF_001434815.1). Classification (GTDB taxonomy): domain Bacteria; phylum Bacillota; class Bacilli; order Lactobacillales; family Lactobacillaceae; genus Lactobacillus; species Lactobacillus equicursoris. The sequence continues at coordinate 58,545 of NZ_AZDU01000003.1, read as the reverse complement.
TTGATATACTTTGGGAGCAATTTCCGACTAAATCCACACCGGTTGACATACTTTGGGGGCAATTTCCGACTAAATCCACACCGGTTGACATACTTTGGGGGCGAATTTCTCTCCCAAACTGTGCTACAATCAAGCCAATTTTGGAGAAAAATGAAAAACTCGCTACTGCACATCACCGTGCGCACTATAGAAATCGACGCTAGCCCCGCCGTTTCGCCCAAGTTTAAAAAAGGCTACACCATCGTTTCCATTATCTTGCTCGCTGCCTTCGCAGTCCTGCTCATCTACATCCCTTAACTAAAAACGGTCAAGCTTACGCTTGACCGTTCTTTAATTTTCCACGTTTGTGCTGGACAAAGGCCCAGATGGCCACCAGCAAGGCAGCCAAAATCAGGTAAAAGCCAGCCCAGAAAATGGCGTGGATGGCTGAATAGAGAATTTTTTCCATCTGCGGAATCAGACTCGCCGGCAGCTTGGCCCGGGTTTCAAAGTCCGACAGGTGGTTCAGCATCTTGATCGTGATCTTGCCGCCACTGGCTGCTACGCCCTTAGCCAGGTGCTGGTTCAGGATCACCCCAAAGAGGCTAGCGGAGATCGCCATCGCCAGCATCCGGATCAGATAAGAGAAGGACGTTGCCACTGCTACGTCCTCTTTTTCGGCGTCCTCTTGCACCTTAACCTGCAGCTGATTGAACATGACCCCGTTGGCAAAGCCTTGCAGACACCCGGCTACTAAAATTCCCCAATATGGGAAATTCTGCGGCGCCACCGCCAGCATCAAGTAGCCGGCAAAAAGGATCCAGCACATAACCAGCATGATCTGGTAGGCCGACCACTTCCGCCGCATCCGCTCGACTGACAAAGAGCCCAGCATGTCGGTAAAGGCGCCCGGAATCTGAGTCATCCCCCCGACCAAGGCAGTTGACGCCATCAGTCCTTCTGACCACATGGGGGCGTAGACACTGAAGGCCGACATGGCTGCCCAGATCAAGACAAAGAGGGCAAAGTCAATGACCAGGGGCGTATTTTTAAAAAGGCGCTCCGGAATAATCGGGTCTTCGGCCCGGTGCTCGACCACCAGCAAGAGCCCAATAAAAATTAAGGCCGCCGCAAACAAGAGCAAGACCGTGGCCAGGCTGGCTGATTCCAAAAATTGGGTGCCAAGCAGCAGCGCCACCACCCCCAAAGACAAGCAGATGGCCCCGCCCAAGTCCACCTTCTTCGGCGGCTTTGGACTAAAGTCTTCCTTAAAGAAAAGCTGGACCAAGATGATAGAGATAATGGCGACCGGAATATTGATGTAAAAGACCCAGCGCCAGGATAAGACGTCAACGATCCAGCCACCAAAGAGTGGCCCCAGGATAGTCGCCGTCGTGAAAAAGGCCGACACCATCCCTAAAACCTTGAGCCGTTTGTAAGGGTTAGGATAGAGGTCAGAGTAGATGATGTAAGGCAAAGATACCATCCCCCCGTTGCCGATCCCAGCCAAAAGACGGAAGGTTAGCAGAAAAGGCATGGAGTTGGCTGCCTCCTGAAGGAAAGCCCCCAGCAAAAAGCAGGCTGCCGCCAGCTGGTAGGCTAGTTTATTGCCCTTCCGCTCGCCCAGCTTGCTCCACAAGGGAGTTGATACCGCCGTCCCCAGCAAGAAAATAGCTACCAGCCAGCCGGTATACTCGATCCCGCGCAAGTCGGCGATGATCCGGGGCAAGGCCGTGTTGATGATGGTGTTGTCCAGGCCCGACATGACATTAGACAGCATCAAGGCCACGGTAACAATACGGATCTGCTTTTCCTTCATTGTTCACTTCTCCTCTTTTCTAACTTCTTACCTATTAATAATAGTAAAAATCCAAACAGACCTATCTTACAACTGAAAAGGCTTACAATTAAAGGGGAGAATTGTAAAAAGCTTATTTACCACCACTACCTATTTTTTTATATTAGACAAGCATCCCTTGATCTAATATAATAGAAGAAAACGAGAACATTACGGGGTGCCATTTGGCTGAGATTATACCCATTGAACCTGGACGGATAATGCCGGCGTAGGGACAGCTGAGTCACCCCCTTTGAGGTGACTTTTATTTTGGAAAAAATTACTGTTGATCATTTAACCTTTGCCTATACCGACCAGCCCCAGCTGGCTGATATCTCTTTGGCCTTCCCTATCGGCCAGTTTTCTCTCTTGATTGGCCCGACTGGCTGCGGCAAGTCTACCCTGCTCAAGATCATGGCAGGCCTTTACCCCAAATACGGCGGCAAAGTCGCATTAGGCACGGTCGACCTGGCCGGACTCAAGCAGGCCATGATGTTTCAAGATGCCGGCGAGCAGTTCACCATGGCTACGCCTAGAGAAGAAATCATTTTTACCCTGGAAAACCTGGGCCTAGATAAAAACAGCTATGAAAAAAGGCTGGCTAAAGCTGCCGACTTTGCCCAAATCCAGGACCTGCTGGACCAAAAGATCGTAACCATGTCCGGCGGGGAAAAGCAGCGCGTGGCCCTAGCGGTCTTGATTGCCATGGACGTCGACCTCTTCTTATTGGACGAGCCCTTTGCCAGCGTCGACCCAGTGGCCCGGACCTTCCTGGTTGACCGGCTGGCCAAGCTGCGGGACCAGGGCAAGACCATCATCTTGACCGACCACCTGTTTAACGACTACCTGGGCAAGGTAGACCAGCTCTACCAGTTTAAAAACCAGCAGGTGACCCAAGTGGACAGCACTACCCGGGACCAGATCCTATCAGCCTTAGACGACATCCAGTTGGCTTTCCCTTTGCCGGCTGAAAAAAATCTCCACGATCCAGCTTTTGTCCTTAGTGACTTAACCCTTAACCCGGGTAAGCTCCTCTTAAAGCAAGACCAGCTCGCCATCCCCAAAGGTAAAGTCACCCTTTTAACCGGACAAAACGGGACGGGGAAGACCTCCCTTTTTAAAGCCATGACCAAACTGATGCCTTATACCGGCTCTTTAAAATGGGAGAGGCAAGAGGTGGCCAAGGCCAAGGAGCGCCAGTACTTCAGCCACGTGGCCCAGATTTTTCAAAATGCGACTGACCAGTTCATGGCGATCACGGTCAAAGACGAGCTGGCCATCAGCCAAAAGGGCCAGCATAACCCTTACTTCACTAAAGACCGGCTAGAAGCGGCGCTAGGTCAGCTGGACCTGACCGACCACCTGGACCAGGTGGTCTACTCCCTGTCAGGCGGGCAAAAGAAAAAGCTGCAGATCCTGCTCATGCTTTTATCTGGCCACGAGGTGCTCTTAATTGATGAGCCCCTGAGTGGCCTGGACCACAAGTCCATCGACCAGGTCCTGGCTCTCTTAAAAGAAAGCCAAAAAGCCATGGGCCAGACCATCATCGTCATCAGCCACCAGTTTTATGGTCTTAACAATTGGTGTGACTACCACTTGCGCCTGGCCGACCAAAAGCTTACTTATGTTACTGATTGAGAAAAAAAGAAATGAATCCAAGTCTAAAATTTTTGCTGACCTTAATAATTTCGCTGGAGCTCTCCTTCAGGGTCAGCCTGATTACTAATTTAATCGTGTGTGCTCTAGCTCTAATCTTTTTACTTTACAAAAAAATCAAGTCCAAGGACTTGGGGGCCATGCTCTTTGCCGCTGGCTTAGCAGCCTTCACGGTCTTCACCTCCGGCTACTGGTTTTCCGACCACCCCAACCTCTGGTATGCCCTGGACATTGCCAGCCGGGTCTTCGTCTACACCCTGACTACGGCCTGCTTGACCATCACCACGACCGCCGAAGAAATGGCGAGATCCCTTGAGCAGAACCTCCACCTACCAAGCAAGTTTGCCTACGGCACCCTGGCAGCCTTGAATATCATCCCCAAGATGGCAGCTGCCGTCAAGCAGATCCGGGTGGCCGGGATGATGCGGGGCGTTTATCTGTCTTTTTGGTCACCAACCTTGTACTTTAAAGCCATCCTGGTTGCCCTGTCATCAGCTGACAACCTGGCCCAGGGGATGGAATCGCATGGCTACGTCGAAGGGGCGCCGCGGTCAACCATTGTCGAGGTCCCTTTGACTAGTAAGGACTGGCTCTACTTCCTGGCCGGGGTCGTTTTAGTCAACTTATGCGCCTTTTTACTGCCTTAGTTCAAAAAGTAAATAAAAACTTGTAAAAAATAAATAAAACTTGACTTAGGTCAAGTTTCTTTTTTATAAAAGGGACTATAATAATCTCAGAATCAAGAGAAAAAATTGTAAGTAAACAAGAAGGGACCTATTATTATGAAGAAATTAGAAGCTACTACTTTGACTGCCGACCAACAAAAGTTCTTTAACGACGCTTTGGCCTTTGTTGCCTCCGTTGACAAGGACGGCAACCCACAAGTTGGCCCTAAGGGCTCAGTAACTGTCTTGGACGACAAGCACTTGGTTTGGAGCGAAGTAACTTTTGCTCACGTTTGGGAAAACGTTAAGGCTGGCAGCAAGGTTGCCATCGTTGTTGCCGACGTACCTAGCCACACTAACGTCCGTGTAGTCGGCACTGCTACGGTTCACGAAGGCGACGACTTCGCTAAGGAATACGCTGCTAAGGTTGGCAAGCCAGCTACTGCTGCAGCTGTAGTTGTGGAAGTTGAAGAAATCTTCGCTTAAAGTAACAAGAAGCTACAAAACATTTTCGATACAAGAAAAATCCGCCTGCTTACGCAGACGGATTTTTTGCGTGAAGTTCTAATTTTAATAGAGGAAACCAACAATTGCGCCAAGACCTAAGACAATGTCGCCGATAAAGACAACCCAATCTGACCAGTCTCTAGTCTTGAGCCGACCACGCCAAAGGTATGTCAGGTAAACCTGGTTAATAGCGACCATAATCGTTTCCAAAACCCAGTACCAGTCTAATGAGATGCCAAAAGGCGCAATGAACCGATCAACAAACAGGCATACCAGGATAAAAATGCTGATTGCCCAGGCAATAATTGGATGAAGAAAACGAGAAAACCACGGAGATAAGGTCGCAAAGATAAAAGCAAGCACATAGGCATCAAAGAATGCTTCTCTAGTACTGCCGCCAGCTCCTTCAAAAGCGTATCCTGAAGCAACTTGACCAACCAGGTTAATGACTATCCCTACTGCAGCCAAGGTCAACACCAAGCTAGAAACTAGCCACATGACCTTATCCCTTTTTGTCATTGTTAGATTCATGATTTTTCCTCCATTAATAGCTTGTTACCTTGTACTTGTAACTTGGTACAAAACTATCTGAGAAGTAGCTAGGTAATTGGTGTGGCGGAATAATACCGTGTCTTGCACCGTCTCCCCAACTCTTCTTAGTGGCACCCCAATAATATGCTAAAACTACATACTTTGAACAATAGCTCGGCGACTTTTGGAAGATTGTTGAGGTAATATGATACGTTGGATTATCTTCCTTGTACATATGTCTATATGCATACGTAGAAGCACGATCAGAATAAACAGGGTGATTATTCCGATACACAGCTACATAATCGCTTCCCTTTGTATGTTCTTTGAAAAAGGTTGCCTTAGATTTTACGTGTGCATTATTCTTTCTCCAAGAATCACCCGAAGCGTTATGAGGCTTACCAGACATTTCAATAATATAGTTAGCAGAGGTAGCCATGGCCGCATGACCAATCAGTCGACTTCCTGATGACCCCGTACCGTAACAGATAAGGATATCCCCAGCCTTCATCTTGTAACTTTTCTTAGCAGATATGAAGCTGGTAAATGGACTACCGCTCTTGCTACTTTTAACCTCTTCGGCACTCACTTCTTCAGGGTGATCGCCTGGCTTTTGAACTGGGACTTCATAATTGTCACTTGCCACGAATTGCTCAAAAGTTAACGTTGGATTGCTCTTAACCGCCTCTAGATATGCAGGGAACACAGAATTCTTACACATTTCAATGAAGTCAGCTTCTGAAATGTTATTGTTCCTAATGATCCCTTTCGCCTCACCTTCTTTGTAACACTTTACAAACTCATCGTTATTCTGAGTCGCATCAGTCTTACTATCAGCAGATGCATTTGAAGCCATTGAAGCAGCCATTAAAACCGTAGCCAATCCTGCTGCAACTACAAGCTCTCGCATATTTTTTCCTCCTAAAATGATCAACTTTGCTCTTTCACTAGTGAAAGAGCTTAATTTCAGTTCACGCCCCTACTATAGCGCAAATTAGGAGAAAAGAATTCAAAATTGCATAAATGATTTCGAATTTCATATATGAAATTCTACTGCCACCAAAAATTGAAAAAGTCTGCCACACCTGCTTCATTCAAAGCAAAATTCAGCTTCTCCGCCTTATCTGTATCTCCTACAGATAGGCTTTGGTAATACTTTGCTACCAACTTGCAGATAGCAAATTCCGGGTAGGCTGGGAAAGAATCAACGAAAGCAACAATTGGCTTAATTAACTGCTCAGATTGCTCTTGATGGCAGCGAATCATAAAACTAATGCAGATCTTTGCAACAGCAATTTGGATCTGTTCTGGATACTTTTCAATTTGTCGGTACTTATCTAATAGCTCATTCATCCAAAAAACAACCATTTCAAAGTTAAAGATATGTAGGACAATCGTAAATAGCTTTAAAGATTCTAGATTTTCCATCCAGTTGTCTTGATCAATAAAGTACTGACAAATTTTCTGCTTACTCGTCTGACTTTTATCCAGCCTCTGGCCAAGTACTTGCTTAATAGTTTCTGCTTCAACCAGCAAAATTTGATCGTGAGGATTGATTTCGAGCTTTTCTAAACTATCAAGATTACAGCCATAAAATGCCTTTTTTACGCCATCCTTGTTTTCATCAAGCAAAGCCTCTTGCCTCAGCTGACACTGCAGCATTAGTCTGGTAAAAAAGAGCCCTAGATCATAGTCGTGCTTTTGCAAAATGGCTAGCAAGTCATCTAGCTTGATTTGTTGCTCGTCTTTTTCGATGCGTAAGTACTGGGCTGGTGAAACAATATCACCAGCCATTTCCTTTTGCGTCAAGCCAAGCTCAACGCGGACTTTTCTCAACAACTTTCCGATCTTCATCATCATACTTCCCTAAGATACTTTTACACTTCTATAACTTGTATTTTAACACTCGGTAAGAGAACTGTTAAATCGCTACCAAAAAGACCAAGATCTGTTACTTGAGATCTTGGTCTTCTAATCTATTTAGCTCTTACAAGCCAATCATTCACAATTAGCACAATTCCAAATAAAGTGAATAAGATCGGCCACATCACAAAGGCATTAAAGCCCTCTTCTGCTATCTCGTAAACCAACCAGATTACAGAAACAACGCTGATTAACCATCCGCGATGCTTTCGCAACCAGCGCATCGCTGGATTATCAATCTTCTTAAAGATAAAGTAGAGGACTACTGGTAAAAAGCAAAAAAGATATCTCCACATCATTTAAGCACCTTAATTTTATATACACCAGAATAATTGATATCCATATATAAAGAACTGTGGGGATGTTTCTTATGCATGCCGTCCAAATCACTTCTAATCTTAGAGAAATAAACTGAACCTACAGTTCCAATTGCTGATGCATAGCCACTACTTACTATACTTGCTAAAGCACCAATTAACTCTACGGACATTGCCTTACTTTCCAACTCATGTTCCATCTGGTCAATAGCTTTATTACTGCGGAAATAATATCTACTTCCCCACCAAAAGTTTTTAAATGTATATGACTTAGCCTTCTTTTTAGCTTTTGCTCTCGCAAGTACTCTAAACTTTGTGTTGAAAACTACATTTTGTGAACTAGTTTCTGAAGCTTCTTTTGTGACTGGATCAATGGATAAATTATTTTTCTGAATATTTCTATTAGACTCTTCTATTACTGCCTTAGCTACTTTTATCTCCTGTTCACTTAAATTAGAACTGCTTGGAACATTCAAAACATACTGATTATTTTTGACTTCTACATAGTCGTCTAGATCATCAATTTCTGAATCTGTCAAAGTATTTTTAGATGTATTATTACTCTCAATACTAGACACAGTAGTATTTTCAGTATTATTGGTTGCTGCACCAACATTCTGAGCTGACATCAACATTGCTACTATGGTTACAGACAATAGTGACAATGACAATAATTTGAAAGATTTAATCATATAATTCCTTTCCCTGTTTCTAATGATTAACTAATTCTTATTAGAGTACGCTCTTCCAATAAAAAAGTCAACACACTTATCGCAGAAATATCGCATTTTAGCATATTTTGTTCACAATTATTCTAATTTTTAAGCCACAAACTTTAACCGCCTTATTTATGGTATGGACTCCCAGAGTTGATCATGAAGGCCCGGTAGATCTGCTCGATCAAAACTAGCCGCATCAGCTGGTGGGGCATGGTCAGCTTGCCAAAACTGAACAAGTCATCAGCTCGTTTGTTAACTACCTGGCTCGTCCCTAGGCTCCCACCGATCACAAAGGTGATGTCAGAATGGCCATATGTCGCTAGGTCCTTGAGCTCCTTGGCAAATTCCTCACTAGCCCGCTCTTTCCCCTTGATGGCCAGCACGTAGACATATTCCTTGTCCTTAATCTTGCTCAGGATCCGTTCGCCTTCCCGATTCTTGACCTCTTCCATCTGGGCTGGGCTCAAGCTCTCTGGTGCCTTTTCATCTGGCACTTGCACGATCTCCACCTTGGCAAAGCGGGTCAGCCGCTTTTGATACTCCGCAATCCCATCTTTAAAATACTTCTCTTTTAATTTTCCAACGCAAACAATTTTGATATTCATAATGCTTCTATTTTACCATAGGCTTTTCTGACTCAGCTAACCAGAAATTAACAGTCTTTAACACTTTATCAACCGCTCTTTTCCACAAGCCTTTTTCCCCTTCCTCTAGATCTAGTAGTTCTGCTAAATGTCTTGTCTAGCACTAGTTTTTTCAAAAAAATTTGGCTCAAAAGCGTGGAACACTTCCACAAGCAGCCTGTGGACTAGCTCTTTTCACAAATAATCAAGTGTAAAGCCCGGTTTACCGCCTTGAACACCTGTTTTAGCATGTTATTTCACTGTGAAACTTACACACAATCCACAGCTTATCCACAGTTTTCCACCGAACAGAAAGCCCTATTTATACACAATCCACAGTCTTTTCCACAAAATTGGGGATAACCCTGTTATTTAAAAAGGACTTGACAAGAAATAAAGCCGAACCTTTCTTTCATTCTATCTGCTTTATGTTAACAAAAAAGCCCGAGAAACTGGATTTAACAGTTGCTCGAGCTTTATTTGTTCTTATTTAACTAATAATTACTTGCTTGCTTCCAAGGTTACCGTAAAGGTCTGGCTCTTGCCATTTCTGGTAACGGTGATCTTGACCTTGTCGCCAACATTGTGGCTGTAAAGGATGCTGTGCAGGGTTGCTACGTCGCTAACCGTCTTGCCATCAGCTGCGGTAATGACGTCCCCCTTCTTGATGCCAGCCTTGGCTGCGGCGCTGCCGCTGGTTACGCTGGCAACGTACAGCCCCTTCTTCAGGCTGGTGGAGATCCCCAATTGCTTCTTGTAATAGCTGTTTAGTTCAGAGATGTCTGCGACCTTGATCCCTAATTGTGGCCGGGTGATCTTCCCCTTCTTAACCAGCTGGTTAACGATGGTTACGACTTCGTTTGAAGGAATCGCAAAGCCCATCCCTTCAACTGAATCCCCACTCGTGGAGCTGGACAGTTTCATGGAGTTGATCCCGATGACTTGACCATCTGAGTTAACCAGTGGACCACCGGAGTTACCAGAGTTGATGGCTGCGTCAGTTTGGATAACCGTCATCTGGTTAGAGTTGTAAGTGATCGTCCGGCTTGGTGAGGAGACAATCCCTTGGGTAACCGTTGAGGCATATTCTGAACCTTCTGGTGACCCGACGGCAATTACGGTTTGACCTGATTGGAGGGAACTGGAATCACCAAAGGAAGCCGTTTGGGTAACGTACTTAGAGTCAATGGACAGGACTGCCAAGTCACTGGTTGAGTCCTTGCCGACTACCTTAGCCGCAATGGTCTTGCCAGATGCCAAGATAACCTTAACCTTGGCGGCGCCAGAGATAACGTGGTTGTTAGTGACGATGTAGCCCTTGCCGTTGGAAGTCGTGTAGATAACCCCAGAACCTTCTGAGTACAGGGTCAATGACTTCTTGCTTGAGCTGGATGAACCAGAGCTAGAATCAGAATCCGAGTCCCCATAGCCAAAGATGCTGTAAAGGTCTGAGCTAGATGAAGAGCCGGACGTATACTTATAGTTCAAAACGGAAACAACCGCGTTTTGAACCTTCTTATAAGCACTAGTCATAGTCCCGTTGGTCGTGGTTGACTTGTTGACCTTGGTCGTACCACTAGTCGAAGTCGTTACTGAACCAGTATCCCCGCTGTTGACTGAGGACGTTGAGGATGATGAGCTAGTTGAGTTGCTATTAAGATTAGCTGCCGTTAGACCACCATAAGCAACCCCACCGCCGAGCAAGCCGGCAACGACGCCGACAATTGCCACTTTAGCTAAAAAACGATTATTTTCTTTTTTTCTCTTATCTTGTTCTTCAACCATAATTTATCACTCCTTGTTACTTTCCCTTATCTTAGCCAAGTTTTTTGAACTTAATATGAATAAAAGGTTTTGATTCATTTAAATACTTAAGTAAAAAAACATATTATAAATTGATTAAAGGAGTGGGCGTGTAAGGCTCTGTATCAACCAGCTCTAGGTCACTGGCCACATCAACTTCTCTTTCAGACAAGACTTTCTCTGCCGCATCCCTAGCCAGGTAGTTGATATTATTCTTCTGGCTCCGGTGAGCCAGAAAAACATGCTTGGTCCTTGCCGTAATCACATCAGCCAGGGCTTCCGCTGCCTGCTCGTTAGATAAGTGACCATGATCTGACCGCACCCGCTCTTGCAATCGCCAAGGGTAAGGGCCGCTTCTGAGCATTAGGTCATCATAGTTAAATTCCAGCAAATAGGCGTCAGCATCCGCGATTTCATATTCAACCGCTTCTGACACATAGCCCGTATCTGTCAGGCAGGCCAGGCGCTTGCCGCCGCTAGAGAAGACATAGTACTGGGGCTTGACGGCATCGTGGCTGGTGGCAAAGGCTGTCACCTCTAAGTCGCCATAGGTCTTGGTCTGCCCTGGCTCAATCACGTTGATCTGGTCTTCAGGCAGCTTGCCGATCTTGCCAGTTTCTGTAAAATACTTCCAGGTTTCTTCATTAGAAAAAGCATTCAGCTGCGGGTAGCGGCGCATCAACACGCCCATCCCGCCGCTGTGGTCGCCGTGGTCGTGGCTTAAAAAGACCATGTCTAGGTCCTCAATCGCCACGCCGACTTTGGCCAAGAGCTCCTTGGTCTTCTTGCCAGACAAGCCGGCATCCATTAAAATCTTGTGCTCTCCAGTAGTGATCAGGCTGCAATTGCCAGCTGAGCCACTGGATAATACTGTAAACTGCAAATTATCTCCTATTCATTGATGGCATTGGTCTGCATCAATTGGCCGCTAAAGGCATTGATTCTTTTTAATGCCGTACTCTTGCTGCGCTTGTTTTCAATCAAGACCAGCCAAGTTGGAACAAAAATCACGTTGCCCTTAACCTTGGTTAAGCGAGTATAGGCCGGCTTAACCCACATCACCTTGGAATTACTGGTCAGCTCCCGCGTCGTGTAAAGGTTGGTAACCGCCCGCCAAGGACTGATCGTAGCCTGCAATTCCCGGACACTGGTTAGATCATTCAAGTAGGTTTGGTAGTAGCCAGTAATCGCCTTGTTTTTGACATTGATCACTAATTGGCCCGCCCCGCTATAAAGGGTACCAAACTTAGTCTTTTGCAGGTAAACATAGGTACTGCTGTTGGACAGGCTGGAATCATAAACGTAGTCTTTGCTATGCAGAACGTAATTAGTGTCATTTTTAAAATTCTTGACCGTCATCCGTTCAAGGGCAATTGGCGTTTTCAAGGTGCCATACAGGATATTGTCACTATCAGAGTAGCTGGTAGTGAGGCCACTGCTTAAAGTCTTCGCCTTTTCCTTCAAGTCGCTCTTATTTTTAGACGCGAGGTAATAGCCAGAACCTGATTGCTTGGAAAGCTTTGGCAGAGTGATGTTGTCCGACTTCATCTCGCTTTTCAAATTAGCGGTACTCGTCGTCGAGGTCGTCGACGAAGTTAGGGTCACCGGTACCCGCCATAGTTCTACAAACAAGTAGATGTCGACTAACAGGAATAAAATGAGAAAAAGCCATTCAATTTTGCGATGGTCCATTATTGATCCCCCTCTGAATTAGTCGAACTGGAGCTGGAACTAGAGCTAGACTTGATAGCTGAGCTGCTGGACGAAGAAGCAGACGCTTGCGAGCTAGAGCTCCGGTAAGTCGGTGCTTGCCCCGTAGCTGAGCTGCTAGAAGCGGCCGCGGTACTTGAGCTTACAGCTGACGAGCTGCTCGAGCTGCTGGAACTGTTAGAACTGGAACTAGAGCTGAAACTGCTATAGACATTTGCAGAACTATCAGTCAGGGTATCTGGATTAGTCTTCGCCTGTTTCCAGCCTTCCAAGCTATTCCATTTCCCATTAACCTTAATAAAGTAAGTTGGCACCAGGGTAATCAAGTCAGAACGCTTGGCATCATTTTTAATATGGTAGCCAATCGTAATTTCTTGAATCTGACTTTCCTTGATCCCAATCTCGGTTAATTCTTTAAGCAGGCTGGCCGTCTTGAGCAGCTTTTTCTTGTGGCCGTCATATGGAATTGGGATCTGCAGGTTTAAACTGTTGAAGCTAACGCTGACAGATTCCTTTTTAAAGGTTGCCTGGGCCTGGGCCAGCTGGTCATTGACAAAAAGCGGATATCCTTCTACAAAGTTGACATAGCTGATCTTGTGGCCATCAGCTTCAAAAAAGCGCAGGTCCTGCTCGGTCAGCCCTAGCTTTCTGACGTAAGCCGCACTTTCTAGCAGCTGCTGGGTCATAGTCCGGCTCTTCTTGGTCTGGTAGACCTGATACAGGTACTGGTGGTCGCTGTTTTTGCCCGCCAAAGGCAATTGCAGCCTTTGAGAATAATCTGACGTGTAGACGGTTTGGCCATTTTTAGCCACAGACTTGCGATAAGAGCTGCCCAAGAGCTTAGAAGCATAGTAGCTGCTGGCCTGGTAGCTGATCAGGTAGCTGTATTCTTTAACTGATACGGCTTTTGAATAAAAAGGCACATAGCGGTTCTTCAGATGCAAGAAGGAAACCTTTTGCTGGTCTTCCGCCTTTTGCACGTAAGAAACCAGCTTAGTCAAAGAGCCCTTCATGATTCTCATCCGGTAGATCTTAGTGCTAATATCATTGCCAAAATAGAGGTAGTGCAGGTTGCTTTTAATCGGAACGAAGACCCGGTTAAAAAGTAGGCCGGAATTGGTCTTCTTTTTGCCAAGCAAGAGGGAGAAGTTGATCTGATCCGGATAAGCAAAGTGGATATAGTTGCTATCATCCAACAGCTTTTGGTAGTCGCTAGTTGCAGTCGACATCTTTTCAATCTTACCTAAACCCAGCTTTTCAACTTTTTGTACAAATTTTAAAGGAAGGTTTTCTTGTGCATCGTGCACCTGGTAGCGCACGCCATCCTTAAAGCTGTAAACTTGTCCAGGCGCATAAAAGGCCTGGACTCCCCGGTAGCGGCTATTGACCGTGGCCGAGCTTTGCGCCGAATCTTCATTGCTGATCTGGCTAAAGCGCTGGTCACTGGTCATCACCGTGACCCAAAGATAGATGGACAAGGCAATCACCGCAAAAGTGGCAATGTTAAGCAGAATGTCTTTGAAATTGATTTTAAGCTTGAATCTAAACCTCATCCCATTCATCCTCCTCTTCCATTGGCTCATATGGCAGGGAAATATAGAAAGTTGAGCCGTGGCCTTCCCGGCTGTCGGCCCAGATCTTGCCGCCATGGGCGTTGACGATTTCCTTGGCAATAGCTAAGCCTAAACCGGTCCCGCCTTGGGCGCGCGACCGCGCCTTGTCTGCCCGGTAGAAGCGGTCAAAAATCTTGCTTAAATCCTTGCGCGGAATCCCCAAGCCTTGGTCAGCAATACTCAAGAGGACCTGGTTTTGTCTTTGCTGCAAGCGAACGGTGATGGTCCCGCCATCTGGTGAATACTTGATGGCGTTGTTCATGATGTTGTCGATCACCCGCATCATCTGGTCGGTGTCGATTTCAATCCACAAGGCCTGGTTGCCCAGATCTCGCTTGATCACATACTGCTTGCTTTCGCTTTGGGCCTCGCCTTGGTCGTGCTCAACAATCATGTCAAAGCGGTTGAGCAGGTGGCTGACAAAGTCGGTAAAGTTGACCCATTCCAGTTCCAGCTTGGTTGTCCCCCGGTCCATTCTGGACAAGACTAAGAGGTCGTTAACCATCCGGATCATCCGCTCAGTTTCATCTTGAGTCACCTGCAAAAATTGCGGCGCAATTTCGGGATCCTTCCAGGCTCCTTCATTCAAAGCTTCAATATAGGCCCGGACGCTGGTCAAAGGCGTTCTTAATTCGTGAGACACGTTAGAAACGAACTGTCTTTGCTCATCTTCGTTTTTGATTTGCTCGGTCACGTCGTGCAAGACGCAAACGGCACCAGACACAAAACCGGTTACCCGCTTGATCAGGGTGAAGCTCGCGTGCAAGATCATTTCATCATTGGTCCCGCCATTGACCGTGACTTGCATGTCGCTTTGGCTGGAGATCAGGTCTTGGGAGGTATATTCCTCACCCAGACCCAGGATCTGGGAAATTGGCTTGTTGATAGCATCGTCAGCCTTAATGTTTAAAAAGTCCTGGGCCATCTGGTTGATGATCGACACATTGCCGTGCCGGTCAGTCGCAATCACCCCGTCGGTCATGTGGGACAAGACGCTGTCTAGCCGTCTTCGCTCTGATTCAGACTGCTCCTGAGTCTGCTCGATCCGGGCTGACAGGGTGTTAAAGGCAGCACCCAATTGCCCTAATTCGTCATTGGAGTAAATCTTGACTTGAGCGGAGTAGTCTCCGTCAGCCACCTGCATGGCCTGCTGGCGGAGCTCCTCAATTGGCTTGGTTATTGCCCGGGAAATAAACATGGAAGCCACTGCCGCTACCACTACGGCTAACAAGGAAGCCGTTAAGAACATGATGGAGACATTGCGCAGGTTGTCAAAAACGTCCGCCATGCTGGCCTTGACGTAGACGGCCCCCACAATATTGGTCCCGCTAGTTAAGGGCGTAATTTGAACCATGTAGCTACCAGTCTTGTCGCTGGTGACTGTCGTCTTGGTTTGGCCGGTATTGATGACTTCCCGGATGTCCCGGTTGTTTGACAGCTGGCCCACCCGGTCGTTTTCGTTCAAGCTAGACACGGCCCGAATGACGTTTTTGCTGTCGACAACCTCAATTTCAGAAATGGCTGAATTGTTGTAGTCGGTCACGATCTGGTTCATCATCCGGTCAGAGCTCTTACCGTTTTTCACTAATTGGTTGGTGAGCTGCTCAGTCACAATGCTCTGCAGCTGGATGGTGGTTTGGAAGTTATCGATACTGGTTTGTTCCATCTGCCGGGTAAAGTAAGCCCCGATGATTTCAATCGTTGCTAGTAACAGCAACATGAAGATCACCGTGATCTTGGTTTGGATGGAGCTCAGCAGCCACTTCAGCCAGCCACGTTTTTTCTTTTGCTTTTGCTGTTTCTTCTCTTGACTTTTCGTTTTTTTCTTCATCGTTCTACATAAAGAAAGCCACTTGATCAGTGGCTCAACTCTTATTCTTCTGTCTGCCCCTTAACAAAGTAGCCAACGCCCCGTCTGGTAACCAGGATCTTGGGCTTGACTGGGTCATCTTCGATCTTTTCTCTTAAGCGGTGAACGGTGACGTCAACCGTCCGTACGTCGCCAAAGTAGTCATAGCCCCAAACCGTCTGCAAGAGGTGCTCACGCGTCATTACCTGGTCCAGGTGCTGGGCCATGTAGTAGAGCAACTCAAATTCCCGGTGGGTCAATTCAATCTTGGAACCATTCTTTTCTACCAAGTAGGCATCTGGTTTGATCACCAGGTTGCCCAGCTGGATATCGTTATTTTCTTGCTCTTTTTCCTTTTGCTGGGTGACTTCCACGGCCTTTTGGACAATGTCCCGCCGGCGCAGGTTAGCCTTAACCCGGGCCACCAGTTCCCGGTTAGAGAAAGGCTTAGTCACGTAGTCGTCAGCCCCCATTTCCAGGCCCAAAACCTTGTCAATTTCGGCCCCCTTGGCCGTCACCATGATAATTGGCATGTCGTGGGTTTGCCGAACTTCACGGGCAACCTCCAGGCCATCCTTCTTTGGGAGCATTAAGTCTAAAATCATTAAGTCAGGGTTGTATTCTTCAACCTTTTCAACAGCTTCTTCACCATCGTAAGCTGTTTCTACATCGAATCCTTCTTTAGTCAAGTTGAACTTGATAATATCGGAGATTGGTTTTTCGTCGTCTACGACCAGAATTTTCTTAGGCATGTGAACCTCCTTACCTTGTTTATTATACTTGATTTACTGTAAAAATTAAGAAAATTACAATTATTGTAAAAAAACGGATTGCTTTTTTAAAAATTTGTGTCATAATAAATATTGTTAGTTGATCGGGTCGTTAGCTCAGCTGGCAGAGCACCGGACTCTTAATCCGGGTGTCCAGGGTTCGATCCCCTGACGACCCATAACTTTTGGCACTGCACTCGCAGTGCCTTTTTTATTTTACTACAGACGGCGGTGAAATACATGTCAAAGACCTTTTACTATCATAGCGAGCAAGACGATTTAATCGATTCAGCTGACCAGGATTATACCCTGCCGGACGATTACCAGGTTTTTAAACAGGGAATTGGCTTCAAGATTTGGAACGCGGTTGTCCGCACCTTGGCCTGTGCCTTTGCCTGGCTCTACTCCCGCCTCTTTCTCCTGGTCAAGGTTAAAGGAAAGGATAAGCTCAAGCCTTTTAAGCAGCAGAAAAAGGGCTACTTTATCTACGGCAACCACACCCAGATGCTGGGCGACCCCTTTACGCCGATGACCATCGTTAATCCTTACCGCTTTTACACCCTAGCCGCCCAGGCTAACTGGGGCATCCCCTTTTTGGGCAAATTCGTCATCCCCGTGGCCGGCCTCCCTGTTGGCAAGAAGCTCAAGCAGTCCATCCGCTTGCTCAAGGACGTTAAGACGGCCTACCAGGATAAAGGCGCAGCCGTCATTATCTATCCAGAAGCCCACCTTTGGCCCTACTACACCAAGATCCGGCCCTTTCCGGCAACTAGCCTGAACTTCCCGGTTAGCTTAAAGGCTCCCTGCTTCACCATGACGACGACCTACCAAAAGTGTAAGTGGAGGCAAAGGCCCAAGATTACCGTCTACATCGATGGTCCCTTTTACCCTGACCCATCCTTAGGCAAAAAGCAGGCCCAAGAAGCCCTAGCCAACCAGGTCTACCATACGATGGTGGACCGGTCTAAGCTGAGTGACTATTATTTTTATTCTTATGTTAAAATTGATGGTAAGAATAGTAATGACTAAAAAGACCTAAATAGAAAAGGAGGGATTGAGTATGAACTTTCTTTTTTGCGGCGACCACAATGCCGAACGTGGCGTTTTAATCGCAGTTTTATCCTTATTAAAGGCTGAGCGAGGAGAAGAAATCCACGTGTACATCTTGACCATGAAGGCCAAGAGCAAGCAGCGGAACTTCCGCCCCTTCAGCCAACACGCCGCTGACTTTATTGGCTCCTTGGTGACTGCCGACAACCCAAAGAGCAGCGTGGAACTGATCGACTGCACGGACTTGTTTGTCCAGGAGCCGCCAACAGCCAACATGGGAACCCGCTTTACCCCTTACGCCATGCTCAGACTTTTTGCCGACGAACTCGACCTGCCAGACCGGATCCTCTACTTGGACGATGACGTGATCATCCGGAAGCCAGTTGACCAGTTCTACACCCAGGACTTAACTGGCACTGAACTAGTCGGGGTACTCGACTACTTTGGCCGCTTCTTCTTCCACCACCAAAAGCGGGTCTTTGACTACATCAACTCCGGCGTCTTGCTCTTGAACATGCCAGAAATCAAGCGGACCGGCCTCTTTAAGCGGGTACGGCACTTGATGCAGGTAAAAAAGATGTTTTTGCCTGACCAAACAGCCATCAACATCCTGGCCAAGGAGAAACGCTTTGCGCCAAGAAAGTACAACGAGCAATACAAATTGCAGGCAGATACAGTCATCCAGCACTTCACAACCAGTTTCCGCTTCTGGCCCTACTTTAGAACCCAGACGGTCAAGCCTTGGGACGTGAAACGGGTCCACAGCGTCTTGCACCTGCATGAGTACGATGACTTGTTAAACGAATATCTCAAGTTAAAAGATCAACTATAGTTACACGTGAAACTTACAGGTATCACAGAGATTAAATGAAAAACAAATAGAAAGGTATACAAGATGATTATTGGTGACCACCGCCTGGACGTCATCCACAATATCGAGCTCGCCGCAAACAACCGCGACTTTACGGCGAAAACCGAAATCGGCGACCCACAAATGTCTATGGAAGAGCGGGTTAAGCTGGTTGAGGACTTCTGGGCCAAGCAGGATAAGTTCAAGACTAAGGCAGAAGGCCTAGCCGGCAACCTGATCTTGCAGGCTTTGACGCAGAAATTTTTTGGCAAGATTCAGGTAACAGGCTTAGACAAGCTGCAGCACCTGGCTAAGGGCGGGGCCATCGTAACCGCCAACCACTTCAACCAAGTTGATGCCTTAGCCGTCAACCGCCTAGCCCAAAAGTCCCACCACCGGATGGAGATCGTGATTGAAGACACCAACTTGAAGCTGCCGGGCTTCTTCAGCTTCATCATGAACAATATGGGGTCCATTCCCCTAGTGCAAAGTCCCAACTACATTGGGCGAGAATTCATCCATCACCTCAGCTACGCCTTCAACAAGGGCCACTGGGTCTTGATTTACCCAGAGCAAGAGATGTGGTGGAACTATCGCAAGCCAAGAAAGCCGCAGCGCGGGGCTTACTACTTCGCGGCTAAGTGCAACGTGCCGATTATTTCAACTTTTGTGGAGATTCAAGACCTGCCAGAAGTTGAAAAAGATAACGAGCACTTTTACCAAACGCGCTATACCCTGCACGTTTTGGAGGTGCTGTATCCGGACCCAACCAAGTCGGTAAACTTTAACGCGACGGACTTGATGGAAAAGGACTATGCCTTGAAGGTGCAGGCTTTTGAAGACTGCTACCATAAGAAGCTGGACTACGACTTCACTCCATGGGATATCGCCGGCTGGCGCGGTGAAGACGATTAATGAACAAAAGACGCAGAGCATCGAGGTGCTCTGTGTTTTGCTTTCTATTCAACTTTTTCTAGTAATTTACTGTCGACGATTTTCTCGATTTGCGCTACATCTTCGTTAGAAAGCTTGATAGTAACAATTTGCTCTAGCTTTCGGTTCTTTACATGGATTCGCCTTAAGATAGTTAACAAAGCTAGGCTAACGAGCCAGATGGCAAACGCAATTAATTCAGGATATACACTTATGAGCTTTTCACCTTCGTCCTTTTTGAAATGTGCTAGAATCAGAATATAAATTATTTTTCTAAGAGGTACTTATGGATACTACCGAAAATATAACATTTACCAGCAAGCTGACATTCTGGGATAAATTCAAATGCTTCTATCTGCTGCACCTTTACAGTCTTATTTCTTTATATAACGCAAAAAAATGGCAAAGAATATTGGGGCATCTGATTTACATTTACATTTGGATTGTCATGCCTGTCACAATCTTTTTAGATGATGACCTTGGATCAAGACTTTTCGATATTTTCTGTCTGCTTTCTTTTTTCTGGATGCCCGCAATAACAGCGCTTAAAATTGCGAAAGACGTTCCCGACAAGGTGCGGCTTATTCTTACTCCAGGAAACGGAAACAAGACCCCTGGCGCTCTAAGTTTAAAGGTTCGTTTTTCTGATACCAAAATTGACCATTTTAAAAACGCAATCTTGTTCGACACTCCCAATTTCTACTTTATCGCATGCTATGACAAATCAGCAGGCAAGAAAATGCGATTGATATATAACATAATTTCCAAGAAGCAAAACAGTGACATCTTGGCAAAATTCAACTTTGTTAAAACAATTTCTCCAGACCTCAAAAAGGTAATCAAACTGCATATCTAAACATTGTTATTGCCGATTCAATATTATTCTACTGCTAGTGCTCCAGAGGAAAATAGTTGCTGAACAAGATACAATAATCCTGCAGCAGTCCCACCCGTAGAAATGGATAAACCCACAAATGCTGAAACTGCGGTAACTACCAGAATCCTGGTTAGAATAGCCCACGCATTTGTATCAGTCTGAAGCTTAAGTTTCAGAAAAATTCCTTTCTATGCTATAATTAGGTATAGAAAAAGGCCCTTGCTGGAACAAGAGCCTTCGCAGAACCGTTAATAGCGGTGGCATTAATAATAATTAGCTAAAAAGCCGTGAACTTGCCAAAGTAATCAGCGGCTTTTTTGCTTGTCCTTTTTTCTCCGATATCAAAATAGTAAAGACGCAGAGCCTTATACATGGCTCTGCGTCTTACTTTCATATTCATTCCCCCATCAACCAATCAATAATGTTCACCTGGCTGATCCCCTGGTCGTCAAAATGCCCCGGATCTTCAGTCAAGATGATCTTGGGATAGTTGTCATCGATCAGCCGCAGACTTCTAACTTCCCGTTGGTAGGTCTGTTCATCGTCCAAAGACAGCGATACCTGGTAGTACTCCCGTCTTCCATCCTTCACCACCACAAAGTCCACCTCAGTCTGCTGCATCACGCCAACATAAATCTCATATCCCCGCCGGCGAAGCTCCTGATACACAATCGTTTCCAGCCGGCTCCCCTTGTTGGGCCGCTTCTGCCCCACTAGGGCCCGGCGCAAGCTAATATCAACTGGATAATATTTGGGATTGATGCTCAGATACTTTTTTCCGCCGATATCAAAACGGTCGCAGCGGTAAAAAAGAAAGGCATTTTCTAAGAGCTCCAGGTAAGAGGCCACCGTGTTCGGCGTCGTCTTCTCTCCCATTGAGGTCAAGGTACCCGCAATTTTCTTAGGGCTAGTCAAGCTACCTGCTGTGTATGTTAAAAAAGCTGCTAATCGTCTAACCAAAGTTGAATCGCTCTTATCTTTTCTGGCAAGCACGTCCTTGACTAAAACCGTGTTTACCACGCCATCAATGTAGTCGCGGAAACTTTCATCATCTGGCAGCTGCAAGGCAAAAGGAAAGCCGCCCCTGAGCAGGTACTGCTGGTAGCTCTCTTGCAAAGATTGATCAGGCTTAGCTTGGGCAAATTCCTTAAAAGATAAGGGATATACCGGAATTTCGATATAACGTCCAGAAAGCAGCGTCGCTAATTCACCTGACAGCATAAAGGCGTTAGAACCGGTAATGTACAAGTCAACATTGCTTTTAATAAAAAGACTATCAACTGCTTTTTCAAAATTAGGAACATTTTGGATTTCATCCAAAAAGATATAGTTCATCTGATCAGGCAGCAAGCGTTGACTTAGGTAGCGATAGAGTTCCTGGTAGTCAGTCAGCTTGGAAAAAGCTAGGTCCTCAAAGTTGATTGCTTGAATCTGCTCTGGTTGAACGCCATCAGCTAAAAGCTGTTGCTGAAACAGCTGCAACAGGCTAGATTTGCCGCAGCGTCTAACCCCGGTTAGAACTTTAATAATCTGCTTATTAGCTAATTTTTCTAGTTTTTGTAAGTAAGTTGGTCTTGGTACTAGCATAAAATCATCTCAATTAACTTCAACAAAATCGGATCTTCTAGATATATTTTAAGTTAATTGAGACAAAATTGTAAATCTACTGTTTTGTTTAAATTAATTGAGACAAAATCAAAAAAACAAGTTCTATCCGGAACTTGTTTTTTCTATTATTTAGTTAAAAAGTCAACCACTCTGGTATAAACTTCCTCGCGGTTTTGGTGCAAACCGTGGTCACTGCCTTCGATTAAGTGCATTTCGCAGTTGTCCAAGATTGCTTGGTAGTGCTTAACCGCATATGGGTTAACAATTTTATCTTCACTGCCGTGCAAAGCCAAAACTGGACCGTGGAAGGCACGCGCAACTTCAAAGGTATTGATAAACTTAGCCGTTCTAAAGTACCAGTCGTTCAGCTTAAAGTCTTTGAAATCAAGCTTAGCTGGAACATGGTTAGGATCGTAGTCAATCCCCATGCAAGTCCCGATGCGGGCATCATCAACCAAGGTGGCAGCTGGGGACATGATGACCAGCTTGTCGACCTTGTCAGCGTAAAAGCCAGCCATCATTGAAGATAAGACACCGCCTTGGGAGTGACCAATCAAGTAGATGTGCTTCACGCCGTCCAGATTCAAAACGTAATCCATTACTGCATGGTAGTCTTCCAGTTCATTATAAATGGACATGTTGTCCAGTGGTCCTTCGCTTAAGCCATGGCCGTTAAAGTCAAAGCGAACGGTTGCCAGGCCTTTTTCTTGCAATTTTTCTGCTAAAACTGGCAATAAGTCGTTAACCTTAGGGTCCATCATCCCCACAAAGCCGTAAGCCAGGATCGCAATGTCGTATTCTTTACTTTCCGGAATTGAAACCTTCGCTGCTAGCTTTAAACCGTCACGCATGATCGTGATATCTTTTTCCATTTTTACTTTTCTCCTTAAAAAATGTTACTTGTTTTTTCTATATTAGCATATTTAAAAAAATCTTTTCTGCCTTGGCTATTGCTGCTTTTGACTGCCTGATTCTGGGAAAGTCAAGAAGAGCCTAGGTAAACCTAGACTCTTTTGACGATCATAGTGTAATCATTAAAAATACTCTACTTAACGTACTTTTGCGCAACCTTTTTGCCTAAAGCTACTGCCGCAAAGGAGGCAATGTAGGAAACAATGAAGCAAGGAATCCAAGCTTCTTTGCAACCATTCAGGTAAGCCGTCATTCTGGCAGCCTTAGGAATGGCTTCGTTGTAGAAGATGCTGGCACCCGTACAAATAAAGGTGTTGAGCGTATTCAAAACAACTGAAGGGATGATGCCTTCAACCAAGCTGTAGGCCAACGTGCCTTCTTTCAGGTGGAAGAGGCCGGCAAACCAGGCACCCCAAGCGTTGTAGGGGATAAAGAGGCTGGCTAAGAAAACGATTAAGTTGATTTCTGCCGTTAATTCGAAGAGGTTAACCCAAGTAAAAGGCAGGTGGTTCAAGAAGATGATAAAAATCGCCATCACCAGCCCCATGAAGAGGGATAAAACCGTGGTTAAAATCGTACCAAAGTGGCTCTTGTAAAACATACTATTTCCTCGCTTTTTTTAGTGAGACGCGCCGCTAGCTGCGTCAACGGTGGCATTTTCTTCGTTAGCCGTGTCAGCGGCAATCCGGCCGAAGGTAAAGATGTCAGCCAATGAGTTACCGCCCAAACGGTTGCCGGCGTGCAAGCCACCAGCATTTTCACCAGCTGAGTACAGACCTGGAATGACGTGGCCTTCTTCGTCCAAAACGTGAGCCTTAGTGTCAATTACCAAACCGCCCATCGTGTGGTGGATAGCTGGCTTACGAGGGGTTGCGTAGAATGGCGCCTTTTCGCACTTCAAGTGGAAGGCACTCTTGCCAAATTCTGGGTCATGACCAGCATCAACGTAAGAGTTGTACTTCTTGATGGTGTTAACCAAGACTTCTGGGTCCATGCCTACTTGCTTTGCCAAGCCTTCCAGAGTGTCATCTCTAAAGAGGGTGCCAGCTGCCACTTGGGCATCGATCGATTCTTGAGTGGTGTTGTAAGCAGTCTTCTTGATTTCATCATCGGCAATCAAGTAGAAAAGGCCGCCGTTGGCAATCGCTGCCTTAGCCAAAGTGTCGCGTTCAGCAAATTCATTAACAAAACGCTTGCCTTCTTTATTAACCATGATGAAGTTTTCTGGTGGAGTTTGCAGACCAGTGAAGAGTTCACCCGTTACTGGGTCAGAAACTGGCATCAATTGGATGAAGCCCATCCCAGTTAAAGCAGCGCCTGCTTCTTGACCCAGGGCAATTCCGTCACCAGTGATGGCTGGGGAGTTGGTGGTGGCGATGTCGTCATCAATATGTTCCCAGTAAGTGTTGTACTTTTGCACCATCTTGGTGTTGGCCCCAAAGCCACCAGCCGTCAAGATGACGCTCTTAGCGTGAACCGTTACCTTAGAGCCATCAGTCTTTTCAGCGATGACGCCAGTTACCTTGCCATTTTCAATGATCAGGTGCTTAGCACGGGTTTCCGTCAAAACAGTTGCACCATGAGCCTTTACCCAGTCGCCTAATACGTGGATAAAGGCGTAGCCCATTGGTTCAACTGGCTTATGGCCACGACGCCACAAGGCTCCAACTGGCATGGTAACGTCACTTCTGTCAAAGTCAACGCCCAAGTCAGTCAACCACTTAACTGAGTCCAACACATTGTTAACCAGCGTGTTAACCAAGTCGTACTTACCGTGGATTTCGTTGCCATTTAAGTCAGTCCGCTTGCCGCCCAAGTAAGTTTGGATTTCGTGCAGACGAACTGAGTCAAAGAGGTAGTCAGCACCAGAGTCAACGTAGTCCTTGATTTGGTCACGAAGTTCTTCAAAGTCCTTAACGTATTCTGGATCAATTTCGCTAGTTGGCATTGCTGCCAATTCTTCCAGGGTTTCCTTTTCACCTGGCAAGGACTTAAATTGCTTTTGCCATTCTGGTTCAGCAGCGTTCATTGGACCACCAGCACGGGTAGTGTTACCACCGATTTGTGGAAACTTTTCTAAAATAACAACTTGCTTATCGTGTTGGATTGAGCGCGTAGCAGCAGCCAGACCAGCCCCGCCGGCACCGATGACAACAACGTCAGTGGTATATTCAGCATCTTCACTAGCAGCAGCTTCCGGCTTTGCCCGCTTCTTCCATTCTTCAGCATCACCGCCGGCTTCGTTAATGGCATCAGCTACCCCATCAATCACACCTTGGCTGGAAATTGAGGCACCAGAAACGGCGTCAACGTTCAAAGTTTGGCCGGCGATGATAGCTTGTGGCAAGCGCTTGAAGACTTCATCAGCGATCCCGCTAGTTTCACCGCTGGCGTCAACTTCGATCTTTTCAACCTTGTCTGCTGATAAAGTAACTTCCATTGGCATGAAGCTTGAGCCGTGTCCCTTTGCCTTAACCTTGTAGGTACCTGGATTCATTGACATAATTTTTCTCCTTTTCGTCTTTTTGTAATCGTTTACTTGTTATATGTCAATTATACGGCCAGCACTTACACTTTGGGAAATACTTGTGTTATTATAGGGAACGATAACAAAAATATTATTGACGTAAGGAATGATAAAATGCACGATCCAGACATAATGCTAACCTACCTTGAAGCCCTGCTCAAACACAGCAACTTTACCAAGGCAGCCGGCGAACTCTACATTTCTCAGCCCTACCTGACTCAACTAATCAAAAGAGTGGAAAAAGAGCTGGGGGCCACGATTGTCAACCGTAAGCAAACGCCCTTTACCCTAACGGAAGCAGGACAAATCTACTATCAATATTTAGAAAATGTGTCAGCTCAAAGACAAAAGCTCAATTCTCGCTTAGAGCGCTATAGCGAACAATACCGTGACCGGGAAATCATCCGGATCACTGTTTTGGAAACCCTGGGCACTTTTTTGCTGCCTGAAATTATTCCGCCTTTTTTAGCCAGTCATAACAATGTGAAGGCTCAGATTTTGGAAGGCTTCCCCCACCAAAGCGAAGAGCGCATCTTGGGTGACCAAGCAGAAGTCTACATGGGCCAAACGCCCGAAACCCTGGATAACAACATCCAGGCTTATATCAACGGGGGCGAGCCATATTACGTAGTAATCCCTGCGCGGTCCAAGTTCTTTATTCCGGGAGAATTCATATTGGACCCAAGCACTTATGATCTCAAGACGCTTTTGCAAGAGCCCTTTATTCTCAGTACTTCTGGCTCAGCCATCCGCCGGCAAATTAACGGGATTTTCCAAAACTACCATGTTGTGCCCCACATCGTGGTGACCTCTGATAGCGTGATTACGGCGACCAACCTGGCCATCCACGGTCTGGGTCTAACCATTTCAGCAGCCAGCATCATCAAGCGGATGCGGCAGCAGCCAATCAATCTTTACCCGATTGATCCCGACTTAATGCGCATCACCTACTTTATCGGCGTCAAAAAGGGCAAGAAACTCACGCCGGCCATTGAAGACCTGATCAAAGACTTCCAAGAAGCCAACTTAAATCCTTCAATCCATTAAAAAAGAGGCAGACTTTCGTCTGCCTCTTTTTCATGCTGTTTAAAATTAAAGATTATTTACTCTTTTCCTTGTGGCTGCTGCCTTTAACCATAATTGCCAAAATCGTGCTGACCAGCATGTTGATAACGTTCAAAATCACAATATTACGCGGAGCACTGCTGCCAGAAATACTGGTGATCCAGGCTGCAAGTGAAATAATGGCAAAGTTAGCAAAGGCGGAGAAGAAGCCGGCCCAAGACTGAGCCGTGGCCTTCATGTCCGCATACAGTTTACCTAAAACCGCCAAGGTTAATTGGTACAAGCCACTAGCCGCAAAGAAACCAACTACCAAACTAGTGACATAGAGGATCCATGGCTTTTGGATGAAGTAAGCTAGAGCCAAGCCGACTGCCGTAATCAAAGGGTAGTAAATCAAAATATCGATTTCCTTAACACCCTTTTTAACAATCAAGGAATTAAACAAGACTGCCACTGAAGCCCCAATTGCATAAACCGACTGCAGGGTACTTGGCTGGCTGATGCCGTATGACCGGGCAAGTTCTTGGTAGGTGTTGATCCATAAAAGAAAGGCTGCTGTCGTCGTGAAGCCCATCAAGATCAAGCAGACCGTGCCGACGTTAAAGCGGTGCTTTTGTGCAGGAACTTCTGCTTGGGTCTCAGTTTTGGCCTTTGCTACCTGGCTTGGGTATGGGGCAAAGATTAAAATAACCGCCAGGGCTAGGTAGAAGATCCCCGTTGCCATAAAGACCACCCGGTAAGGCAGGCCGATAAAGCCGCCCAGCATAATCGCTATTGGCAAGAAGAATTGGCCTAAGTTGATGGCAAATTTTGACATCAGACCTGCTGCTGAGGCAGCTTTCGGGAAAATCTCCATCAAGGTTGGGAAGTTGGAGGAGTTCAAGAAGGAGTTGGAAATCCCGCCAATAATCGCAATGATATAAGCTACCGTCTGGTTTGGTGCGTAAAGCAGGCCGATGTAGTAAATGGCCCAGCCCAAGTGACCAATTACGGCGCTGATCCGGCGGCCAAATTTATCTGAAACTGGACCGGTAATTAGAATGGAGATAATCCCCCCAATCCCGACAGCCCCGCCCACGGCTAAAACGCCGGCAATATTGGTATGCCAGAGCTTGGCAAATTCTGGCTTAAATTGGGCTAGAAGCGACATCCCCAGCCCCATAATAAAGTAGGAAAAGTAGATTGCAGCTGTCGTTGATCCATAGCGTTTTTCTTTAGTTTCAGTCATAGTTTCCACCCTTTCTCTCAATTAACGATCAAAGCATCTATTACTATCATATCAATCTTTAAAGCGCTTACCAAAAGTATTTTTTTAATTATTAATCAAAATATTTAATTAAAAAAGGCATCCAACTGGACGCCTTTTTGCTACGCCTCATCTACAATCTTGCTGATGTAGTCGACCGGCATCTCCTTGCCCGTCCACAGCTTAAAGGAAGCGGCACCTTGGCCAACAACCATGCCTAGGCCATTGTAGATGTGCTTCACTCCAGCCTTTTTCGCAATCTTCATCAGCTTGGTTTCCCGCGGCTGGTAGACCGTGTCGCTGACCACCATGTCCTCGTGCAGCCAAGATGGATCTTCGACTAGGGACAAATCGTCTAGTGGCGGCATCCCTACCCCGGTCGCGTCGCAGTAGATGTCGGATTCCGCAATCGACTTTTTGAAGGCTTCCTTGTTTTCCATCGCGTTCAGGCTGCAACGGCAGTCCGTCTCTTGGTTGATTAAGGCAACCTTTTCCTTAGCCGGTTCCCAGTTCCGGTCATGGATGTTAAAAATCCGGATTTCCGCAGCACCCGCCAAGGCGCTGGACACGGCAATCGGAATCGCGGCACCGCCGGCACCGGCTAGGGTAATCACCTTGCCAGCAACCTCTTGGCCGTCTTCTTTCAAGGAGTTGACCCAGCCAATCCCGTCTGTAGTGTAGCCGGTCAAGACGCCGTGATCGTTAACTACCGTATTGACAGCGCCGCACATTTCAGCCGTCTTGTCCAGCTTGTCTAAGTACGGAATAATCGCTTTTTTATTGGGCATAGAAACGTTGGCGCCCCGCATCCCCAGCATCCTAATGGCCTTCACCGCCCCTTCAAGCCGGTCACCCTCCACCTCAAAGCAGAGGTAGAGCCCGTTTAAGCCCAGCTTGGCAAAGGCGTTGTTGTGCATGGTTGGGGAAACCGAGTGGCGGATGGGGTTAGCCAAGAGGCCGACCAGGATCGTGTGTCCGTCCAGCCAGTCGGTGATGGGACCGGTCACGCCAGTAATCGCTGTTTCATTAATGTCGTTGTTTCTTTCGTCTTGCATTTTTTAGTCCTATCTGCCAAAAAGCCCCCCTGTTGCAGGAGAGCTTTTTAGCTTATTAAGATTTAGAGAGTTGAGTGAAAATTAGTGCAATTCCAAGTATTGTTCGGCGTTGCGCAGGTCTTCAATTGACAATTGACCTGGTGCTGAAACCTTGCCAACCGCCCCAAAGGAGAGGCAAGAACCGAAGACTTGACCAGCCACCCGGCTAACCTTGCCTAGGTCAGCCATGGCCATGGTGATGATTGGGTTAGCCAATTCCTTGTGCACGTCATTAGTGGCGCTGAGCAAGGTCAAAACGTCGTCAGCGCTATGCGGCATGCAGGCCAGTTTTGGCACGTCGGCGCCCAGTTCAGCCATCTTCTTCAAGCGGAATTCGATGACGTCCTTAGCTGGCACCTTTTCAAAGTCGTGGTTGCTCATGATCACTACCACGTTGTAGTTGTGGGCTTGAGCTACGATTTCCTTAACGCGCTTTTCGTCATGGAAAAGTTCTACGTCAACGGCATCACCCAAGCGGTTTACGATCACGGTTTGTACCAGGTCCAGGTATTCGTCTTCGCCCAGTTCCAAAACGCCGCCTTCGTTCTTGGTTCTAAAGGTTACCAAGACTGGCAATTCGCCGACCGTTTCACGGATTTTTTTAGCAGTGGCAATCAACTTTTCGTTGTCCTTGATGCCGGCTTCGTAGTAGTCGATCCGCCATTCCATGATGTCTGGCTTAGCGGCTGCAATTTTCTTGGAAGAAGCCAAGATTTCTTCTTCGCTAGTCCCCACGTTTGGTACGGCAATTTTTGGCAAGCCTTCGCCCAAAACCATATTTCTAACTTTTACAGTAGCCATTTTTATCCCCTATTTTTTAAAAAATCTACTTCTTCAGTGAACCGAATAAGTGCTTGTAACGAATGGCGATGAGGCTAGTGTCGATAAAGCCAAGCAAAGCAACGATCACGTCAAAGAACATAACTTCTCTCATCCCTGGCAAAGCGTTGATCACCAACGGAATGGTGAAGGAAGCGATAGAACCGGCCGTGTAGAAGAAGCCAGTAACCGTCCCCTTGCCAGCTGGGAAGAAGTCGGCCATGACAGTCAACCCCAGCTGCATTACGCCGCCGGCTGCAAAGAAACCAACCGCGAAGGCCAAGATTGCCATCAAAACAGCGTTAGCTGGGTAAGCCCACATCAAGAAGATGGCGATGAAGGCACCCAAGGTGTAAACTGGCACCAATTGGACTTCCTTGAACTTGCTGCCGATAACTGCAGTAAAGAGAACGCAG
Organism: Lactobacillus equicursoris DSM 19284 = JCM 14600 = CIP 110162; assembly: GCF_001434815.1. Lineage (GTDB taxonomy): Bacteria > Bacillota > Bacilli > Lactobacillales > Lactobacillaceae > Lactobacillus > Lactobacillus equicursoris. The sequence goes on along the minus strand of NZ_AZDU01000003.1, from coordinate 28,646 downwards.
CAGATTGATCCTAATGAGTACCAGGAAACCAGGGCGTGAGCAGCGCTGTCGCTCATGTGGCTGATGGATTGACCATATTGGGTTAACATCTGGCTGACCATGTAGAAGGTAGCTTGAGAAATGTAGCCGTAAAGGATGAAGAGGGTACCGTCAAGCCACTTGTTGGACTTAACTGGTGCAGCATTTTCCTTTTGAACAGCTGCTTCAGCTTCTTCAGCCTTCTTTTCTTCAGCGGCGGCAACAGCCTTAGAGTCTGGGAAGGCACCCTTGATGAAGTAGATGCCAGTGATGACCAGGATGGCAGCTGGGATCACGATGGACCAGCCGTACCATGCCCCGGCGCTTGCCAAGCCGCTAACGATGAATGGAAGCAGGAATTGAGCACCTGAGATGAAGGCCTTCAAAACAACATTGGAAGTACCCTTTGCATCTGGGAAGATTTCCATCAAGGCTGGGTAAGTACCCGTGTCCAAGAAGGAGTTGGCCATCCCGGCGCAGATCCCTAAGACATAAGCCACAGTTACGCTCTTAGAGAAGAGCAAGCCAACGAAGAAGACCAGGTAGAAGACGATCCCCAGTTGGACAAAAGGCTTCCGGCCAAACTTGTCAGACAAAATACCGGAAATCAGCAAGTTGATGATCCGGCCGATCCCCAGTGAAGAAACAACGGCGATCGCACCCGTGGTAGTCGTGCCCCATTGGTGGGCCAGGTTGGTCGCGTTTTGGGAGATGATGATGACGCCCATGCCGTGAACAAAGTAGTTCATGTATAGCATGAAAGCAGTCAAGAGGTATTTGTTCTTTTTCATGATTCTTACTCTCACTTAATTACTAGTTTTGGTCCATGATTTCTTGGATGTAGTCAGTTGGCATTTCCTTGCCAGTCCACAATTTGAAGGCTGCAGCGCCTTGTTCGATCATCATGCCGATCCCGTTGTAGATGTGCTTTACGCCAGCTTTTTCAGCAACTTCCATCAACTTGGTCTTGCGAGGAGCGTAAACAGTGTCAGAAACAACCATGTCTTCGTGGAACCAAGATGGGTCGTCAACCAAGGTTTGGTCTTGGAGTGGGTTCATCCCTACGCTAGTAGCGTCGCAGTAGATGTCGGATTCAGCGATGGACTTCTTGAAGTCTTCTCTGTCTTCCAAGTGGTGAACAGTTGCTACGCAGTCAGTTTCCTTGTTGATAGTGTCAACGTTCTTAACTGCTTGTTCCCACTTGTCGTCGTTCAAGTTGAAGATGCGGATTTCCTTAGCGCCAGAAAGTGAAGCAGTCACAGCGATTGGAGTAGCAGCGCCGCCGGCACCAGCCAAAGTGATCACCTTGCCCTTAACGTCTTGGCCGTCCTTGTTCAAGGATCTCAGCCAGCCCATGCCGTCAGTGGTGTAGCCAGTGAGTACGCCGTGGTCGTTAACGATGGTGTTAACGGCGTCGCACATTTGGGAAGTCTTGTCCAGCTTGTCCAGGTATGGGATAACCTTTTTCTTGTTAGGCATTGAAACGTTTGAGCCGCGCATGTCCAAAGTACGGATGGCGTCGATGGCACCTGGCAACTTTTCATTGTCGATTTCAAAGCAAAGGTAAGCACCATTTAAGCCCAACTTGGCAAAAGCGTTGTTGTGCATGGTTGGTGACATGGTGTGACGGATTGGGTAAGCCATCAGACCAACCAAGATAGTGTGGCCGTCCAGCCAGCCAGTAATTGGGCCGTTAACGCCCTTAATCGTCGTTTCTTCGATATCGTTGTTTCTTTCGTCTGCCATATTAAAAATCTCCTTAAAATAGCATGTTACTTTTTTCTCAATTCACCATTATGTTATCGTTTTCAAAAGTAAAAATAAATAAGGCTGTTTCTTTTAATTAATCAAAGACTTTTATTGTTTTTTAAATCACGCTACAATATAAAGTATGAATGGGAAAAATTGACATACCGTGCTTATGAGTAATAGCGCTTTTTTAGGAGGCAAACATGAATATTCGGCACCTGCGCTTTTTTGTCGAGCTAGCAAAGACAGAGCACATGGCCAAATCGGCGGAAAAATTAGGCATTTCACAACCTTCCTTGTCCTATGCCATCAGCAGCATTGAAGAGGAATTGGGCGTACCCCTGTTTGAAAAAAACGGGCGCAACATCCGCTTGACCAATTACGGCAAGATTTACCTGGAATACGTTAAAAGCGGCCTGAACGACCTAGATCAGGGCAACGAGTACATCGCAGAGCTTTTAGACATCAACCGGGGCCACATCCGGGTCGGCTTTACTTTTACCATGGGCCAGGACCTGATCCCGCAGCTGATCTACGAGTTTAAGCAAGAGCCGGACACCGAGAACATTTCCTTCTCCTTTGTGCAAGGGACGACGGAGGAATTGGTGGAAAAGCTGGTCAACGACGACCTGGACTTGGTCGTTTCCTCAGCACCGAACACGCCGGCCTTGGAAGAAGAAGTAACCATCACCCACTTGGTGGACCAGGAAATGCTGGCGGCGGTGCCTTTTTCCAATCCTTTGGCTAAAAAGGATTCCGTCAGCCTGGCCGAGCTAGCCAAGTACCCGCTGATCTACTACAGCAAGGAGAGCGGGCTGCGCAAGCGGCTGGACAAGATGTTCCAGAATGCCGGTTTGACGCCGAAGATCATTATGGAAACGATGGAAGACCACACCATCATTGGCTTCGTCCACTGGGGCTACGGGGTCGCTGTGATCCCTCACCTGCCGCAGCTGGACCCGAAGACGGTGAAGCTTTTGCACATCGAGGACAACGTGGGCATCCACCCAATTTTTATCGTGAAAAAGGCTAACCACTTCTTGACGCCAGCGGTCACGCGCTTTGAGGCGTTCATACTGACGTACTGCCGCAAACATTACAATAACGAGCACAAGCTGGTGTAGCTTGGCTATGTTGGACGCGCCGTTTGGCGCGTTTTTGTTTTGGGCTGGCGGCGGTGTGACGGGGGTGGCTTGGCTTGGCCCCCATTTTATGTCAACCGACTGTAATTTCGATGATTTTTGCCCCCAATCTATGTCAACCGACTGTAATTTTGACGATTTTTGCCCCCGAGTTGACTCAACCGACTGTAATTTCGATGATTTTTGCCCCCAATCTATGTCAACCAGCTGTAATTTCAGCGATTTTTGATCCCGATCTATGTCAACCGGCTGTAATTTCAGCGATTTTTGACCCCGATCTATGTCAACCGGCTGTAATTTCGACGATTTTTGCCCCCAATCTATGTCAACCAGCTGTAATTTCGACGATTTTTGCCCCCAATCTATGTCAACTCAAAGCGGTTGACTCAACTTGGGGGAGATTTTACAAAAAATCTAGGTTGGTTGACATACTTTGGGGGTGATTTTCGTTAAAATCCAGCTCGGTTGACATACTTTGGGGGTGATTTTCGTCAAAATCCAGCTCGGTTGACATACTTTGGGGGTGACTTTTACCAAAATCCAGACCGGTTGACATACTTTGGGGGTGATTTTCGTCAAAATCTAGACCGGTTGACATACTTTGGGGGAGACTTTTGGCAAAATCCAGCTCGGTTGACATACTTTGGGGGTGACTTTTGTCAAAATCCAGACCGGTTGACATACTTTGGGGGTGATTTTCGTCAAAATCTAGACCGGTTGACATACTTTGGGGGAGACTTTTGGCAAAATCCAGCTCGGTTGACATACTTTGGGGGTGATTTTCGTCAAAATCCAGACCGGTTGACATACTTTGGGGGTGATTTTCGTCAAAATCTAGACCGGTTGACATACTTTGGGGGAGACTTTTGGCAAAATCCAGCTCGGTTGACATACTTTGGGGGTGATTTTCGTCAAAATCCAGACCGGTTGACATACTTTGGGGGTGATTTTCGTCAAAATCTAGACCGGTTGACATACTTTGGGGGAGACTTTTACCAAAATCCAGCTCGGTTGACATACTTTGGGGGCGGTTTTTACCAAAATCCAGCTCGGTTGATATACTTTGGGGGCAACCCCATCCCACAGCTAAATAAAACAAAAACGCCGAATCTGACGATTCGGCGATACCTAAAAAGTTTTTGTAAGAGAGATTATCAATGTTAAATTAGTGGCTGGCTCCGCTGGTTGCGTCTGGCTTAGGCGTCGGAGCAGCGTGGTGGCTAGCCCCCGTCACTGCTTCAACCTTAGGCGCTGCAGGCGCAACACTAGCGCTCGTCACCACATCAACCTCGCGGTTGTTGCAGTTGTCGGCTGCGGCGGTCCCGGCCACGAAGCCAGAAGCGTATGACCAAGAGTTCATCATAGATGGCATAGAGTCCTTGCCGTTAGCTCCGCCAACGATTTCGCCGGCTGCGTAGAAGTTTTCAACTGGCTTAAAGTCAGCATCTAGCAGCTGCATTTCTGGCGTTGCTTCGTAGCCGCCCAGGGTGGTGCAGAAGCGCAGCTTTTGTTCGATCAAGTAGAAGGTGTCCCCTTCGTATGGGTGCAGGAACTTCGCATCCCGGCCAAATTCAGGGTCGGCACCGTTTTTAGCATATTCTTGATACTTTTCAAAAGTTTCCTTCAAGTTGCCGTATTCCACGCCAGCCTTTTGCGCAACCGCAGCCAGGTCGCCCTTGACCAAAATTGGGCTCTTCTTGCCGTCGTTAGCAAAGAAGCCTTGCACTTCTTCTTCGTTGAAGCCATACTTCAGCATCAATTCGTAGAAGCGGTCCCAGATGCGCTGGTCCATCAAGACAAAGCAGGTCTTATCTGGTTCAGCGGCGATGGCGTCGCGGAAGTGGGTGTATGGTAAGCTTTCGTTAACCACCCGCTTGCCGGCCCGGTTGACAAAAATAGCCCCCATGTCGCTGGCTTCCTTGGTGGAGTAAGTGGTCAGCTTGGCAATCCCCGGCTCAACTTCCAAGCCGTGTGGGTAAACCTTGTACCAGTCCAGGTTGCGGCTGGCCAGGTTCATATTTTTGGCAAAAGTAAAGTAGTCCCCAGTTGAGGTCATTGGACCGTAGTAAGGAATGTCAGTCTTGCCTTCCTTGTAGTCCTTAGCGCCCCAGCCGCCGGCAGCCATGACCAATGACTTGAAGTTAACGGTCGTAGTTTGGTGCTTGCCTTCAGCCACCAAGCTGGTCAAAACGCCTTTGTCGTTCTTCTTCAAAGCTTCCACTCTCGCGTCGGTCAGCAGGATCCCGCCCTTGGCTTCAAAAGCCTTGGCAACCTTAGTTACAACTTCGTATGAGCTTTGGCTTGGCATTTCCACTTGACGGTTAACGCTGTGTTCAATGGTTTGAGTTTCTGCCTTTTGGTAGGTCAAGTCAGCGAAATCAGTAATGAAGTCGATGGCCTTGCCGATGTTGTTGGCCAAAAGGTGAGACAGTTCTGGGTAGTTGGTACCCCGGCATTCCTTGGTAATGTCGTTAAAAAGTCTCTCTGGTGAGTCCTGGTCTGCCAGTGGACCAAACAGCTTTTTAGCTAGTCTTGAACCAGTAGCGGTAACGTTAGACCCGTTCAAGATGGAGGCCCCGCCAACGTAGCCGTTCTTTTCCAAAACGACAACCTTCTTGCCCATGGACAAGGCGCGGCTGGCAGCCAAGAGGCCGGCCATCCCGGAACCGATCACGGCTACGTCAACGTTCAAGGCCACGTTCTTGTGAGTGGTGTCGACCTTGCGGGCAACTGGGCGCACGCCGTTTTCAGCCAGGGCCTTTTTACCGGATTCCAAAATGGCCTTGGTCATGATGGAGGCCCCAGAAATGGCGTCAACGTCAAAGCTTTGGGCAGCCAAGACGTTATCGCGCAGCTTGCCAAAGGCCTGGTCAAAGACGGCCTTGGTTTCTGAGCTCTTTGTGACCTTCAAGTCAGCCAGTTGTTGGTCAACGACTTCGATTTCAAAATCAATTTCACCATTGCGCCCTTGTGCTTGGGCTTTGATCGTTTCTTTACTCATGAAATGGTTCTCCTGAATCTTGTTATTGTTGTAAATTTGGTTTATTTTTCTTCTACAATCGCTTTCATTATATAAAAGCCGGGCTAGTTAAAAAATAAGCAAAGTTCGGTTTATTGATAGAGGTATTTTATCGTTAGATAAGATTCTATAGAAACTAATTGATTATTAAAAGAAATCTATTAAACAAGAGCGCCATTCTGGCTTATAATGATACAGCCGAAAGAATCAACCTTATAAAAAGAAAAATGGAAGGAACTCAATTTGCACAACCTTGCCCTCTCCGCTAAAAAAGCCTCAGTTAAGCAAAAGACTTTTGACCCCATGTCCAAAAGATTGCTGGCCCTGGTCATCGGCCTCACCCTCAACGCCTTTGGCAACGGCCTGACCATCTCCAGCAACATCGGGGCCGCTCCTTGGGGAGCGTCGGAAGTCAACCTGGCCCACCTCTTTCACGTCAATATCGGGATTGCCATGTTTGTGGTGGGCTCAGCCGTCGCCGTGATCAACCAGCTGCTGTTAAAGAAAAAAGATTTTCTGCGCTTTGCCGGCGAGGTCGCTTTTATTGCTAGCTTCAGCTACTTTATCAACCTCTTTACCGGCTTCTTTACCCAGATTGGCCTACCCCAGGCGCCTTTAGCCTGGCGGATTGCGGTCGGCTTTTTCGGGATCGCCATCTTGGGCGTTTCGATCTCCTTTTACCAAAGGGCCAACCTGATCATGCACCCCAACGACAGCACAACCAATATTCTGCGTTTTCTGTATTTAAAAAATAATGTGGTGAGAGCCCAGTTCATCAACTTCCTGGTGCCACTGGGGATGACTGGGATTTGCTACCTAGCTACTGGGCGCGTTTATTCTGTGAATATCGGAACCTTGGTGATTCTGCTGGTCAACGGGCCGATGATTGCCTGGACTGACCGGCACCTGTGGCATAGCCTCCACCACAACGTTAAGCAGCCAAAAGCTATTCATGATTAGCCTATTTTGATCCTCCGTTCAACCAGGTATGCCTTAATAGAAAAAAGTAATAAAATAACTACTTTTCCTGCCTCCCTTCCTGGGAGGCTTTTTTCTTAACTAAATCTTGACAGTCTTTAGAAAAAAGTAATATATTAGAAGCAATACAAAATAAGTAATGTCCGTGAGCATTAGTTTTGGAGGTACAACTAAATAATGGATAATACCCAAAATACAGCTATGTCCACTAACCAAAAGTGGGTTTTGGCATCCATGTCATCTGGCTTCTTGCTGGAAAACATGGACGTCATGTTCTTGTCATTCTCCCTGTCCGAAATTATCGCGCAGATGCACATCTCTGCAGCGGCAGGCGGCTTGATCGGAACCTTCACCAACCTCGGCATGTTCTTCGGTGGCGCTTTGTTTGGGCTACTTGGAGATCGTATCGGCCGCGTGAAGACGTTTAGCTATACGATTTTTATTTTTGCCATCGCAACTGGCTTAACCTACTTCGCCCATGATATCAACATGCTCTACGCCCTGCGCTTCTTAGCCGGGATCGGGGCCGGGGGTGAATACGGCGTCGGGATCGCCTTGATTGCCGAAAACTTTGAATCAAGCCAGATCGGCCGGGCCAGTTCTGTTGCCGCTATCGGGGGGCAGATCGGCTCCATCGTGGCCGCCCTCTTAGCGGCCTGGATCATCCCCAAGTATGGCTGGAACACCCTCTTCCTCTTTGGGATTGTGCCAGTGGTCTTGACCTACTTTGTCCGCCGTCACGTTAAGGAAAGCGACGAATTTTTACAAGCTCATCAAAAAGCCCAAGAAACCCACGAAAAGATTTCCTTCGGCCGCCTGTTTGCAACGCCGCACCTGGCCTTGCAGACTTTGGGCCTGATGGTGATGACCATTATCCAAATCGCCGGCTACTTTGGCCTGATGAACTGGCTGCCATCCATCGTCCAACAAAAGCAGGGTCTGTCCGTTTCCGGCTCTTCTTACTGGATGATCGCCACCATCGTGGGCATGAGCATCGGGATGATGGTCTTTGGGACCGTGATGGACAAGATCGGTCCTCGCTGGGCCTTTGGCATCTTCCTTTTGGGCAGTGCCATCGTGGTCTTCGCCATCGTCAACGTCACCAGCTACTGGGCCATGCTCTTCGCCGGCGCTTTGACTGGCTTCTTCTCTAACGGGATGTTCGGCGGCTACGGTGCGGTAATCAGCCAGCTCTACCCGACCGAAATCCGGTCAACGGCCAACAATCTGATCATGAACACCGGCCGGGCAATCGGCGGCTTTTCATCCGTAATCATTGGCCTTTTGATGGATCACTACAACCTGTACGTGGTCATGGGCTTCTTATCTGCCCTCTACATCATCAGCTTCTTGGTCATGATCACCCTGCCTGGACTCAAGCAGATCCAAGCTGCTAAGAAGCAGGCCAAGGCCTAAACTTTGTTAAAAAATATTACCCATACCATGTCAAAAGAGTCTCAGCGCCAGCTGAGGCTTTTTAATTTCTTCACAAAGTTAATGATTCCACTTTCAAAAAGTGGGTAAAGCGTTTACTGGCTCAACCATTTTTAAATAATCAAAAAAGTTAGTAATTTTTTTGATTATTACCACAAATCAGAGTATTATATAATTCGAAAGTTATGCGGCTAGTTATTTTTCTCATTTTTTCTCCTTCAGTCGTTATAATTTTCGGTGCCTGTTAGTCGCAAGACCGGCAGATCTCTTATGGCATGGGCTATGCCTTAGTATGCTTTTGCTTTTCTATTTATGTTACTTGTTTTTTTAGCCAAGGCATAGTCAAGCCAAACGATATGTATTTCAACATTTTTCGGTTCCTGTCTGTATAGACAGATAGACTTATTTTTTCCTTACTCATCACATGCGACTGTGGTTATTTACTCCTATCACTTTCCTCAGTCGCTTCAAGTGCACTACATAATGTAGCAAACTTAAGTTTTATCACATCACATTTCTAAAGAAGCAGCCCTCCCAGGCTGCTTTTTTGGTTTCCGGGGGCCTGGTGCACAGTCAACTGCCGTTGATCATGCACAAAAGTTGACTCAACTAGCCAAAAAGCTGCTCATAAACTTACTCAACTAGCCATATCGATGCTCATAAACTTACTCAACTAGCCAAACCGATGCTCATAAGCTTACTCAAGTAACGAAAATATTGCTCACGATCTTACTCAACTGAACCTTCTAATCAAGTAGTTGAGTAAATTTTGGGCCGGCATCTTGGCTACTTGAGTATATTTGTGTGCAGCTTTTTTAAAAAAATCGATTTAGTTGAGTCAATTTTGGGCAGCTGAAACAGACTTTCTGTGCAAGTTGAGACAACCCACATCGCTCCAGGCAAAAAATCTTGTCCAAGACGGGTATGATACCTAATAGTTATTAGCAATTTTTCCGAAAAAATTCAGTATAATAGAGTTAACGAATTTACGAAATACTATTCCTTAATAGGAGGCAAAAAATGACCAGAAAAGTACTGTTAGTTGGCGACGGCGCCGTGGGCTCCAACTTCGCTAACGACCTGCTGCAAGCGACCCACGTGGATGAATTAGTCATCTGCGACCTGTCAAAAGACCGCGCCACTGGCGACAGCTTGGACCTTGAGGACATCATCTACTTTACCGGCAACACCTACATCCACGCCGGCGAATACAGCGACGCTAGTGATGCGGACGTCGTGGTGATCACGGCCGGCGTCCCCCGCAAACCTGGCGAAAGCCGCTTGGATCTGGTGAAAAAGAATGCGGCCATTTTAAAGAGCATCGTCGATCCCGTAGTTGCCTCCGGCTTTAAAGGGATCTTCGTGGTTTCCGCTAACCCTGTTGACATCCTGACCACCCTGACTCAGAAATTGTCCGGTTTCCCGAAGAACCGAGTAATCGGGACCGGGACGTCACTTGACTCAGCCCGCCTGCGGGTCGAAATTGCCAAAAGGCTCAAGACCCCAATTGAAGCCGTCAATGCCTGGGTCTTGGGCGAGCATGGCGACAGCAGCTTTGAGAACTTCTCTAGCGCTGTCGTTAAGGGCAAAAAGCTGCTCAGCTACCCAGAAATTACTCCAGAGGCCTTAGAAGAAATCGAAGCCCACGTCCGGCAAAAAGGTGGCGAAATCATTGCCAAAAAGGGCGCAACCTACTACGGTGTTGCCCTGATGCTGGCCAAGATCGTGGCTACCATTTTAGACAACCACGACCTGGCCCTGCCCCTGTCAGCCCCAATCAACGGTGAATACGGCATTGAAGGCGAACTTTACTTAGGCACCCTGGCCATCATTAACGGTCAAGGGATCAGTCATGTTTTGGAATTGCCTTTAAATGAAGAAGAAACCGCCAAGATGCAGGCCTCAGCCAAGACCATGCAAGAAACACTGAAGCAACTGGAAGAATAAAGAAAAGGTCATTAGATCCATAGATCTAATGACCTTTTTGCATGGACTTAACTCGCAAGAGTTAAAGTCCCTTGATTAGATAAAAAGCTCGCTAGATTACCTAGCGAGCTTTTTGCTATACTATTCACTTTTTTACAGAACCATCTTCACAGCACCGTACATCCCGGCATCGTTACCTAACTTAGCCAAGGCAAATTCTGCACCTTCTGAAGCGTGGAAGGCCGCAGCTACAAAGTGCTTTTGCACAGTGTCAATCAAGATTTGACCAGCCTTGGAAACCCCGCCGCCGATTACGTAAACCTCTGGATCGAAAACGCAGGACACTGAAGCTAAAGCAGTACCCAAAGTTTCACCAACAAAGTCCACGATTTCTAAGGCCAGCTTGTCGCCGTCCTTAGCGCAGTCAAAGACTGCCTTAGCGTCAGGATCTTTAATGTCTCTCAAAGCAGATGGTTCATTGCTGCTCGTCAAGACTTCCTTAGCTCTTCTAGCAATCCCCGTTGCAGAAGCATATTGTTCCAGGTGGCCCTTCTTGCCGCAGCCGCAAAGCTGGGTTTCTTCCTTATTAACCAAGAGGTGACCGATTTCACCAGCAGCACCAAAGGCACCGGCAATAATCTTACCGTCGGAGATAATGCCGCCGCCGACACCAGTCCCCAAGGTAACCATAACAACGTTTTGGTGGTTTTCACCGCCACCTTGCCACATTTCGCCAAGAGCAGCGGCGTTGGCGTCGTTAGCAACCTTAACTTCGCTGATGCCAGTCAAAGTGCGCACTCTTTCAGCAACGTTGAAGACGCCCCAGCCCAGGTTAACGCAGCGGTTTACGATTTCGTCATCCAGGATTGGGCCTGGCACGTCGATCCCGATACCGGCAACGTCGTCCTTGCTGATGCCTAGTTCGTCGATCTTGGCTGCAAGAGAATCTGCGATGTCTGGCAGGATCTTCGTGCCGTTAGTTTCTTTTCTAGTTGGGATTTCCCACTTTTGAGCCAGCTTGCCGCTAGTTTCGAACAAGCCGATCTTAACCGTCGTACCACCAATATCTACACCAAATGCATATTTTTTCAAGATAATTGCCTCATTTCATTTGTCCATTTTTCAACTAGTACTATTATAAGGAAAAAAGGCGAATGCTGGAAGCGTTTGAAGCATTATTTTTAGGCTAAGCTGTATTAGTTACCGGTAACAAAAAGTCCAAGATCTTTTGATCTTGGACTTCCTTATACCTAACCCCAAACTTCTTTTGCTACTTCTTCAACCAGCTTGATCTTGGCCCATTGTTGGTCCTCAGTCAGGTGGTTGCCTTCTTCCGTTGACGCAAAGCCGCATTGGGTGCTCAAAGCGGATGTTTCCAGTGGGTGGAACTTGCTTGCTTCCTTGATTCTTGCCTTCACCTCTTCCGGATCTTCCAGTTCCGCCTTCTTAGACGTTACCAGCCCCAGCACAACTTCCTTGTCAGCTGGCACTTCCTTCAATGGTTCAAAGCCGCCGGAGCGTTCGTCGTCAAATTCCAGGTAAAAAGCATCCACGCCCTTTTCCTTGAAAACATATGGGGCAGCTGGGCCGTAGCCGCCTTCTGAAGCCCAGGTTGAGTCGTAGTTGCCCCGGCAGATGTGGGTGGTAATCCGCAAGTCGTTTGGCAAGTCTACCAAAGCATTTTCATTTATTTCTTTATATAATTGCAAAATTTCTTCCCGCTTCAGGCGGCCACCTTCGTCAAAGGCGTGCCAGAAGTTGTCGTTGACTAAAACGCCCCAAGTACAGTCGTCCAGCTTCACGTCGCGGGCCCCGTGTTTGTACAAATCCAAGATCAATTCCCGGTAAACCTTGGACACGTCCTTGGCTAGTTCGGCCCGGTCAGGGTAAACGGCGTCAGTGGCTGCGATCAGCTCATCATTCCGGCAGATCAATTCACAGTATAATTGCGCTGGAGCAGGAATGCTTTGCCGCGGGGTCACGCCGTACTTTTCAGCTAGCGGCTTCAAGTAGTCAAAGGCTTCAACGTCAGGGTGGCCCGGTTCATAAGTTAACTTGCCAACCAGCTTGGCCGCGTCAGGTCTAGTTTCTTCATCATGGAAAAAGTAGCCGTGTTCTGCCTTGACATGTTCTACGCCACCAAAGCCCCAGAAGGTGTCCAGGTGCCAATAGGACCGGCGAAATTCGCCATCAGATACGACCTTCAAACCGACCTTGGCTTCCTTTTCCACCAAATCCGCAATTTCCTTGTCTTCGACTTGTTTCAAGTCTTCGCGGCTAATCTCGCCCTTTTCAAACTTCTCTCTCGCTTCCTTCAAGCTGGCTGGACGCAAGAAACTGCCGACAATATCGTAACGTGGGTATGACATAAGAATTACCTCCAAGTGTTAAAAAATAAACTGTGTTTTAATTTGCTCTTAATGCTTGTTATTATAGGGAATTTTTCCTACAATTGAAAATAGCTATTTAAAGCACTCAGCCATAGTTATAGACTATGGATAACCGAGAAAAGAGGTCCTACTATGAAACTGCAGCAGCTCCGCTACTTGCAAAAAGTCGTTGCCCTCGGCAATATCACTGAGGCCGCCAAAGAACTCTTCATCGCCCAGCCCACCCTGTCGGCGGCCATCAAGCAGCTGGAAGCAGAGATGGGCATCACCATCTTGGTCCGAGGCAAAAAGGGCGTCAGCCTGACCGAAGACGGACAAGAATTCATGCAGTACGCCCAGCAGGTCTTAGACCAAGTCGACCTGCTGGACCGCCGCTACCACGGGGAAAGCACGGCACCCAAGATTTTTTCCGTAGCCGCCCAGCACTATGCCTTTGCCGTTGACGCTTTCGTTCATCTGTTAAAGGAGATTGGCCCCAGCGACTACCAGGCCAGCTTGAAGGAAATGCGGACTTACGAGGTAATCGAGGACGTGGCCCAGCTCAAAAGCGAGGTCGGCGTCATCTACCTCAGCCGCTACAACCGCCAGGTCTTGACCAGCAACTTTAAGGAGAAAAAGCTCCTCTTTACGCCCCTCTTTAAGGCCAAGCCCCACGTCTTTTTGTATAAAAAACATCCCCTAGCCAATAAAAAGCAGCTGACGCTCAAGGACCTCCTCCCCTACCCCAAGCTCAGCTACGACCAGGGCCGGCACAATTCCTTCTACTACTGGGAAGAGACCCTGGCCGACCAGCCCAGCCCCCGCTCCATCATCGTCAGCGACCGGGCCACCCTTTTCAACCTGGCCATTGGTCTCAATGGCTACACCATTTCCTCCGGGATCATCAACGCCGACTTAAACGGGGATGACATCATCGCCCGGCCCCTGGTCAGCGACGAATATATTGAGCTGGGCTACCTGGTCAACCAGCTACACCACCTGTCGCCGATTGCCAACCAGTACATCGAGCTTTTAAAGATCAGTATTCAAAAGAATGCTAATTAATCTAATTTCCCTTTAAGGATCATAAGCTAATACTTTTAGCTTTTGGCCCGGGCTAAGTTAAAATTATTAACTTTCTCACTTTTCCTTGGGGGCTAAACTTTGCTAACTCGGCTTTTTGTAGTAAAATAAAAAGATATAAGGACTTTGCTAAGCAAAAGCAAATCTAGCATTTTTTAACTTAGAATTAATCAGACATCTTTTTCAGCTAAAAGGTGACAACACTGGAGGTTTAATATGGGCTGGATACTTTTATTACTTATCATCATCGTTGGCGTAATCTTGTTTGTTAGCTCACGCAAAGAAAAGAAGAAGCAACAAGCACTTTGGGCTTCACGGCAAAAGGACAGTTACGTTCCCCCAATGCCAGTCACTAGTCTGGAAACTGTAGACGGCTCAAACAAGCTGGTTGTCAACAACGACAGCAACGTTTACTTCACCCAATACGAAAAGGGCAAGGCTGCTTGGCCAGGTGGCGTAGCCAACTTGAGCGTTTACTTTGACAAGGACACTAAGCACTTGTTGATCTTGTCCTTGGTTCAAGAAAGCGACCAAATCGACTTTGGTGAAGTTGATCCAGAAGCCACTGAAAAGTTCTTGGCTGTTTTCCAAAGCATGGGCGGCCACTTGGCACAACACTACGAATTGCTGACTTTGAACAAGGTTGACTCAAGCGACTTGAACTTGGCAGTTAAGTCAAGCCCTGCCAAGGTTTATCTGTACACGGAAAACTCAGCATACGATGGCAAGAAGCGCTTGTTCTTCTCACCAGACCCAACTTCAACGGCCTACAAGCTGCTCGGCGTTGCTGTAAGCAATGACCCAAGCGGTGACAAGGGCGTTGACTTGAGCTTGGAAGACTCCAAGGGCGTTAAGGGCTCAGTTTACACGACCTTGACCTCAGATGCCTTGGCTGACTTACAAGCCAACTTTGTGCAAGCTTAATTGGTCAATGGTAAAAATAGTCCCCGTTCAAAGTCAATGTCATTAAGTTAAGGCATTGACTTTGAACGGGGAATGCTTTAGGACACTCATCTAAGTTGAAGTGCCCTACAATTGTTAGACATAGACATCTAACGATTGTGGGGTATTTTTATTGCAAAAAAGTGTTATGCAAACTTAACAGGCAGTGTTATACTTTATACAGTTTTATAAAAGCGCTTTACAAAACCAGCATTACTTTAAGTGTAAAAGAGGTATATTCATTATGAACAAGAATAGAATTACTACTTTGATGGCACTACCAATTGCCACTGTGCTTTTCCGCAAATACAGTGAAAGCTAATACTTTTTCTACTAGCACAGCTTCTTTAACTAATCAACAAATCAAGAAGATAAACGATGAACAACAAGGAATTGCAAACGAATTGAAAGAAAGATTATCTGGATTAAGTGAATCAGACGTAAAAGCGGACGCTGATGCAACTACTACAGAAATTATCAAAAGTAAATACACGCAATTAGAGTCAGCAGTTTCCAATAATAAATTGCAAAACACGAATCCGAATAAATTAGAAAAAATCAACAATAGCTACGAAATTACTCCAAATGTAACGATTAGCTTTGAAGGGAGTGCTGTTTTAGTAGATGTTCATGATGAAACAGAATCATCTACTAACGATTTGATAGAAACCTCGTCTTTGCGTGCTTCAACTGTTAGCTCAACAAGGGCCAGCAAAGTGAAGGCGCTTTCTAATCAACTCTCCCCCAAAATCACCTTCGCGTCAATGTAGAATGCAATTCTCATGGTACAATCAAAAAGAGCCATTTATTCAAATAAAGTATCGATTTCTTAGTAATAATGGAGTGAGAAAAAATGATTTTAGCTGAGGTAGCTTACAACATCTGGCCAGTCTTGCTTGCCCAACTGGTCGGTATCATCATCTTCTTCGTAATCGCCTACTACTTTGCCAAGTTCCTGGTAATCAAACTGACCCCTTTAGTCCTCAAGATCAAGCGCGAGGAAGAAGCAAAGCAGGACCACGGCCAAGACGATTAGCCGGCTTGGATAATTTTTGCCACGAACTATTGCAAAATAACTATCAGCGATAGTTCCAAAATAGAACATTATCAATATTTTTCCAATATACATCCTCCTTATTTACATTATTGCCAGCAAATAAATATATTTTATAAAACACTTGCATGCAGTCATGCACCATACTATAATTCTAAGTGTCAATATCATATTTAGTGTTATATTAGGAGGAAAATATGAAATCAAAGCATCTATTACTCAGTGCCATTTTCGCTATCGCACTTTTTTGGGAAATCTCTTCTGGCACAGTTGTTAAGGCTGATAGTTTTAACGGAACATCAACTAACTCCCAACTAACTACTAGTCAAATCAAACAAGCCGATAAGTATGTTGATGTTTCTAATAATCAATATGTTTTATCCGATTCTGGGAAGAGCAAGCTTTCCGAAAATACTAAGAAAGTTGTTGAAAATCAATTAGCTACGGTTAATGCTGATATTCAAAAAAATGATCTAGTTATCAATACAGAAACGAAATCTCTCTCTACACAAGCTTTATATGTTTCTAAAGCTGCCCGTGTTAAAGGCGCTGCTCGACTCCATAGTGGTTGCTATGTTCGCGCCTTTTGGTGGGGTGTCAGAGTTTACTTCACTTCAAATGCGGGCGTTTATTGGTTTGCCGGGAAAGCCGGAAATGTCTCTACAATTTCATCTTTAGCATCAGCTATCGCAACAGTAACAGGACACGAAATTGCATCGACATTAGGTGAAGCCTTTGGGATGTATGTCGACTCTTTTAGCAGTCAATTGTTAAACTACAATAAGAAACACAAAAAGAGCAAAATTTATACTGATATTAATTATACCGTTGGATTTTCATTCCACATTTATAAGTAAATTTTCTGAGGTACTATCATGACTCGTTTATTAATCAGCTATTTTTCAGCTGGGTTAATGATCGGCTTTATTTTGACTGCACCCTTTGCGCCAAGGATGCAAAAGATTACAGACTTCTTCCGCTACCGGATCGGCTATTGGAACATGCTGATTCCTATCGGAATCATCGTAGTTACCAACGCGGCAGCCTATAGCATGCTGAACATTGCCGGCCTGGCCCTTTTGGTTCCCTTTGACTTGATCTTCATTGGCGCGACGATTGCAGACTATCTGCGGGACCGGAAGTTTAATTCCGGCAAGCATAAACAAAACGATTAGCCGGCTTGGATAATTTTTGCCGCGAACGGTTGACAAGCGGCTATCGTTATTATATTATGATTAAAAAATGAAAACATGTTGACAAGGAAAAGATAAGTAGCTGGTCAGATCTTCTTTCAGAGAGGCGCGGTAGCTGAAAAGCGCTGAAGAGGCCCCGGCGAATATGGTCTTTGAGTCATACGGGAGGCGAGCTACGGCAAGCTTCCCGCGGGAGACGCCCGATAGCGCGTCCAAGTATAACTCCCTTAAGTGGAGCGTACTTAAAGGCGGCCTCTTTTGGCCGTGAAGATGGGTGGTAACACGCTAATACGTCCCTGAGCGAAAGCAATTTCGTTCAGGGACTTTTTTTGTCACGTTTTTCAAGTAAATTAGTTAAGTAGTATTTTTTTAGAAAAAAGGAGTTTTATCATGGCAAAAGTAGAAAGTTTTGAATTAGACCACACTAAAGTTAAAGCACCTTACGTCCGTTTAATCACGGTCGAAGAAGGCCCGAAGGGCGACAAGATCTCCAACTTTGACCTCCGCCTGGTGCAGCCAAACAAGAACGCCATCCCAACTGGCGGCTTGCACACGATTGAACACCTCCTGGCCAGCCTTTTGCGGGACCGCTTGGACGGCGTGATTGACTGCTCCCCATTCGGTTGCCGGACGGGCTTCCACTTGATTACTTGGGGTGAACACTCAACGACTGAAGTTGCCCGGGCCTTGCGCGACTCCCTCAAGGCCATCAGAGACGACATTACCTGGGAAGACGTGCCCGGTACCACCATCGAAAGCTGCGGCAACTACCGCGACCACTCCCTCTTCAGTGCCAAGGAATGGTGCAACGACATCTTAAAAGAAGGGATCAGCGATGATCCTTTCAACCGCCACGTTGTAGAAGACTAGTCAACTAAGCGAGGACCAAAACATGAGGAAGAAGAAAAGAAACCGCATCATCATTATTGTTTCTGCTGTAATTATCGTCCTGCTTGCTTTTTTCGCCTTTAGATTCTCTTCTTCCAAGCAGACGAGTACCAAGCAAACCACCATCACCATTGGCTCCATCGGCCCTGACGTTCAGGTTTGGCAGCACATCGCCAAGACCAGCCAGGCCAAAAAGCTGGGCCTGAAGATCAAGGTGAAGGCCTTTACCGACGGGCCAAGCCTCTTGCGGGCAACCTCCGATGGCAGCATCAACGTTAGTGCCTTTGCCTCTTGGGCTTACTTGCAGGCTTACAACCAGTCTAAAAATAACGCCGGCACCCAAGTGGCGCTAGGTACGACTTACCTGGAGCCAATGGGCATCTACTCGGCTAAGTACAAGAAGCTGAGCCAGTTGCCAAAGGGCGCCACCATTGCCCTAGCCAACAACGCCGCTAACGAAGCACGGGGCCTGCTTTTACTAGCCGATGCCGGCCTGATCAAGCTGAAGAAGAACTTCAACGTGGCAAGCGGCAGCGTGAACGACGTGGCTGCTAACCCTAAGCAGTTCAAGTTTAAGCTGATCGATGACACCACTGGTCCCAGAGTGATCAAGTCAGTTGACGCGGTTTTGATTGGGAACACGATCGCCCTTTCCGGCGGCTTGAACGTTTTGAAAGACTCGCTTTATCATGAAAAAATCAACCAGAGCACGAAGAACAATATCAACGTGCTAGCTACGGCCAAGAAGAACAAGAACAATGCCGCTTACAAGAAGCTTGTAGGTCTCTACCACAACAAGCAGATTCAAAAGTGGATTGCTAAGAAGTACTCCGGCACCAAAGTCGAAGTTAATAAGCCAATTTCCTACTTGACCGATTAAAAAAGCCGCGCCATTTGGCGCGACTTTTTTGCTTCTTTTAAATCAGCTTCCCCAAGCAGTGATCGACCTCGTGCTGAATAATTTCTGCCGTGAAGTCCGTAAAGGTCTGCTGGTGGGCCTGCATCCCCAGATCCTGATAGCTGACCTCAATCTCCTTATATCGCTGAACCGGTCGCTCGCCCTCTAAAGACAAGCATCCCTCCTGCGTCAAGTATGCCCCACTCTTTTTGACAATCCGCGGATTCAGCATCACCATTGGCAAAAAGCCCGCAAAGAGCGTAATGATCGCCTTCTTCTCCCCAATCATGTTGGCGGCTAGCCCCGCCGCTGCTGGCAAGCCATCCTTGCTTTCCCGGTGTACCATCAATGTATCCAGCAAGTCTTGGGCAACTTGCAGGTCATTTTTCGTTGCTTTTGCTGCCGGTTGACTCAAAAACAGGGGGTCATGGATAATTTTTTTCGCTGTCATTTTTCTACCTCAAAATCCTTTAGCTTCGCCTATTGTAACAGATTTTCTCTCCCACTTTTCCTGTAAGCGGTTAAAAAATTCCTTGACAGACCTTTAAAAGTTTTCTATAGTTACTAGTGAATTGAATAAATGTTCTTCGGGGCAGGGTGAAATTCCCGACCGGCGGTAAAGTCCGCGACCCACATTTGTGGTGGAATCCTTTTTAAGGTACCGATAGTTACAGTCTAGATGGGAGAAGTCAACAATAGCGATATTGTTTTATTTGGTACGGCCAAATTATGTAAATTAACGCTATTCTAACTTTGAATGCAACTCAGAGCCTCGAGATTTCGAGGCTCTTTTTATTTTATCTTTTATCGATTTGATTTTTTGCAAAGGAAGTGATCTTAATGGCAGATGAAGACTACATGCGCCTGGCTATCCAGGCCGCTAAAGAAGGCCACGACACCTGGACCAACCCCCACGTGGGTGCCTGCATCGTCAAAGATGGGCAGGTCCTGGCCACTGGTTGCCACTACCACTACGGCCGTGAACATGCCGAACGGAACGCCATTAATAAATTAACTCCAGAGCAATTATTCGGTTCAACCATTTACGTTACCTTAGAGCCCTGCAGCCACTACGGCAAACAACCGCCTTGCGCTGAGCTCCTGGTTCAGTCCGGCTTTAAAAAAGTTGTCGTTGCTGCCCTGGACCCCCACCCCCTGGTCACCGGTAAGGGCATCAAAATCTTAGAAGATGCCGGCATTGAGGTAGAAGTTGGCCTCTTAGCCAAAGAAGCCCGTGCCTTAAACCCCTTCTACAATTTCTACTACGAGCATGGCCGCCCTTACATCTCCTTAAAACAGGCCATTACTTTAGATGGGAAGGTTGCTGTTAAAGGCGAGCGAACCCCTATCACCAACGCAGCTGTCAAAAAGCAGGTCCTACAAGAGCGGGGCGACTACCAAGCCATCATGGTCGGCGCCAAAACCGCCATTATCGACAACCCCACCCTCCTCACTTCCAAAGAGGGCGACTTTCCGCCAATCCGGGTGGTGGTTGACCGGCGGGGACGGCTCCTTGACCACTTAGACCTCAAGCTCCTGCAGACAGGACCTGAAACTTGGGTCTTGACCTTGAATGAGGACTTAGCCAATACCGTCTTTCCGGACAATGTCCACGTGCTCCTGCTGCCTGGCAGAAAGGCCCGGGATATCGCCCAGCTCTTAGGGGAAAAAGGCATCCAGTCCGTCTACTTAGAAGGTGGCCCAACCCTGGCCAAGGCCTTCCTCGATGCTGATCTAGCCGATGACCTGATCACCTATCTGGCCCCTTTTTACCTGGGCAAGCAAACAACTAACGGGGTTAACAGTCAAGAGACATTGCAATTAACTGACACCAAGATTCAAACTTTTAACGACAATATCCGCATCTACGGGAGGATTCAGCATGTTTAGTGGATTAGTAACCGGCAAGGCCGAATTGGCCGAAATTAAAAAGCAGGGCCACACCATGGCCTTGACCATCAAGACGACGCCTGACTTTTTAACCGGGGCCAAGATTGGCGACTCCATCGCCGTCAATGGCTGCTGCTTAACGGCGGAAGAACTGACGCCTAACAGCTTCACCGTTACCATGATGCCGCAGAGCTTTAACAAGACCATTTTTAAAGACTCCCAAGTTGGCGACCAGGTCAACGTGGAACGGGCCCTGGCTGCCGGTGGCCGCTTTGAAGGCCACATCGTAACCGGCCACATCGACGACACCATCCAGCTTTTAAAGAAAAAGGTTAACGAAAATGCCTTAGAACTGACTTTTGACAGACCCAAGAGACTAAAAAAGCAGCTAATCTCCCAGGGTTCCGTTGCCTTAAACGGGGTCAGCCTGACCATCATGCAGGCCAAGAAAGGCAAGTTCTCAGTTGGCCTCATCCCCCACACCCAGGACGAAACCAACCTGTCCAAACTGGAAACTGGCGACTATGTCAACCTGGAAACGGACGTAATTGGCAAGTATGTTGAAGCCAATTTGAAGTAAAAAATAAAAATAGACAAAAGCAATAACGAGGAAATCACCATGGATGTAAAGAAAATTCAAGACGCAATCGAATGGATGAAGCAAGGCGGCTTAGTTATCGTCGCTGACGACGAAGACCGCGAGGCTGAAGGCGACATGATCGGCCTGGGCTCAAAGGTAACCCCAGAAAATATCAACTTCATGACCAAGCACGCTAGAGGCCTGCTCTGCACCAGCATCGGCCGCAAGATCGCCGAAAGACTGGAACTGCCACAGATGTGGGTCGACAACACCGATCCTTTCAAGACTGCCTTTACGGTCAGCGTGGACTACAAGACGACCACCACTGGCATCTCTGCCTTTGACCGGGCTGCGACCATCAAGGCTTTGGCTGATGACTCAACCAAGCCGGAAGACTTTTTCAAGCCTGGCCACTGCTTCCCATTAGTTGCTAAAGACGGCGGGGTCTTGGAAAGAAACGGTCACACCGAAGCTTCTGTAACTTTAGCCCGGCTTGCTGGGGAAAGCGAAGTTGCCTACATCTGCGAAATCTTGAAAGAAGACGGCCACATGGCTCGCCGGCCGGAACTCAAGCAGATCGCCAAGGAATACCACTTGCCTTACTTCACCATCGCTGACCTGCAAGAATACTGCCGCAGCCTGGCGAGTAAGCGCCCAGAATTTGTAAAGCTGCCAACTGAATACGGGGAGTTCCAGATCAAGAGCTACGGCCATGGCAACGTCGTGTTGCAAAAAGGTGAGCTTGACGTTAATAAGCCCGTCTTGCTCAGAGTCCACTCCAAGTGCATGACCGGGGACGTCTTTGGCTCCAAGCGCTGCGACTGCGGACCACAGCTGCACCAAGCCATGAAGAAGATCTCAGAAAATGGCTCTGGCGTCATCCTCTACTTAAACCAAGAAGGACGCGGGATTGGCTTGACCAACAAGCTTCGCGCCTACGCTTTGCAAGACCAAGGCCACGACACTTACGATGCTAGCCTCCTCTTGGGCTTCCAGGCTGACGAACAGGACTACGACCTAGCAGCCGAAATTCTGCAGGATCTGGGGATTAAGGAAGTTGACCTGTTAACCAACAAACCTGACAAGATCGACCAGCTGGAAGACTATGGCATCAGCATCCACAAACGGGTTCCTCTGGAAATCCCAGCCACGCCAATCGACTTCAAGTACCTAACTACTAAAAAGGAACGCTTTAGCCACATGCTGAAGCTGGACCAAGAAGCTTTATAAAAGAGTAAAAGCAGCAAAAAAGAATAGAAAAAAATACATATAATAAGGAAGGAATATTTCTCATGACCACCATTCAAGGCCAATTCAAGAAGACAGACTTTAAGGTCGCAATCGTTGTTTCTCGCTTTAACGAGCTGGTCACCAAGGCGCTAGTTGACGGGGCAGTCGCTACTTTAACCCAGTTCGGCTTAAATACTGACAATATTGACGTTTACTGGGTGCCAGGCGCCTTTGAAATTGGCTACCTGAGCAAGAAGCTGGTTGACAGCGGCAAGTACGACGGCTTGATGACCCTGGGGGCCGTTATTCGGGGCGAAACCGACCACTACCAGATGATCATTAACGCCGTAACTAATGCGGCCATGACCTTGAACCTGGAAGGCAAGATTCCGGTAACCTTCGGCATCCTGACCACCGACAATATCGACCAGGCCTTGCAAAGATCAGGCTTGAAAGTGGGCAATGAAGGCTCAGCAACCGCCCAAAGTCTGCTGGAAATGATGAACTTGACTAGCGAAATCTAGCATCTCATTCCTGACTTTGTGAAAATTAATAATTACACAAAGTTTCGGGTAAAGCCCTTTCTCGCGGTTAGCGCTTACACCAAAAATAACTTGTTCATCGCCTCACATTCTTCTTTTTTCCTAGCCGGATTTGTGCTAAAATTATCAATGTAAAAGCAAGAATAACGGAGGGACAATAATGACTAAAATTTTTGCTTACGCAATTCGTGAAGATGAAAAGCCATTCTTGAAGGAATGGGAAGACGCTCACAAGGACGTTGAAGTTGAATACACTGACAAGCTTTTGACTCCTGAAACTGCTGCTTTGGCTAAGGGTGCTGACGGTGTTGTTGTTTACCAACAACTCGACTACACTGCTGAAACTTTGCAAGCTTTGGCAGACAACGGCATCACTAAGATGAGCCTTCGTAACGTTGGTGTTGACAACATTGACATGGCTAAGGCTAAGGAACTTGGCTTCCAAATCACTAACGTTCCTGTATACTCACCAGACGCTATCGCAGAACACGCTGCTATCCAAGCTGCTCGTATCTTGCGTCAAGACAAGCGGATGGACGAAAAGGTTGCTCGTCACGACTTGCGTTGGGCACCAACTATCGGCCGCGAAGTTCGTGACCAAGTTGTTGGTGTTGTAGGTACTGGCCACATCGGTCAAGTATTTATGCAAATCATGGAAGGCTTTGGCGCTAAGGTTATCGCTTACGACATCTTCCGCAACCCAGAACTGGAAAAGAAGGGCTACTACGTAGACTCACTTGACGACTTGTACAAGCAAGCAGACGTTATCTCATTGCACGTACCAGACGTTCCAGCTAACGTTCACATGATCAACGACAAGTCAATCGCTGAAATGAAGGATGGCGCTGTTGTTGTTAACGTATCACGTGGTCCACTTGTAGACACTGACGCTGTTATCCGTGGTTTGGACTCAGGCAAGCTCTTCGGTTACGTAATGGACGTTTACGAAGGTGAAGTTGGCGTCTTCAACGAAGACTGGGAAGGCAAGGAATTCCCAGACGCACGTTTGGCTGACTTGATCGCTCGTCCAAACGTTTTGGTAACTCCACACACTGCTTTCTACACTACTCACGCAGTTCGCAACATGGTTGTTAAGGCATTTGACAACAACTTGGAACTTGTTAAGGGTGAAGAAGCTGAAACTCCAGTTAAGGTTGGCTAATCTTAACTAGATAATAATCCCTTTTAAACTTACAGATTTTCTTACAATAATCTACTTAAAAATTACTTACATTACTTTACAAACAATACTTTTAACTTATCCATTAAAAGCTAAAACTTAGGCAAAAGCCCGCGGATCCTTCTCACCCGCGGGCTTTTGTTATACCCTTTTTTTGTGTGTCGTTATTGCCTGTTTTTCTCGACTTTTGCTTACTTTTTGTAACTTTTTTGCCAAAGATGACAGGTATCAAGTACTTTTCTTTCATTTCCTAATAAACTATCAGTATCAATCAAGTACGAAAAGTTTAGAAAGGAACTGAAATGATTACCATCCAAAACTGGTTCAGCGAGCATAAAAAGCACTTAACTATCTCCATGACTGTCTTAGTGGCTATCGCCTACCTGTCCCGGCTGACCCCCTACAACTTATATAATGTCTCCATGATCGCTATCGCCGCCCTTGGCGGCGTCCCCATCCTCTTACGAGCTGCCTCGGCTCTGCGCTACAAGATCGTCTCCATCGAATTCCTGGTCTCCATCGCCGTGATCAGTGCCCTCTTCATCGGCGAATACAGCGAAGCCGGCATCGTAATCTGGCTCTTCTCCTTGGGCGACCTGCTGGAAGAAGCCACCTTGGCCAAGAGCCGCCAGTCCATCCAGGACTTGGTTAACCTAGCCCCAAAGACAGCCTTGAAGATCACTGACCTGGATAGCAAGACTAGCGAAGAAGTCGACGTCGATGAAGTTGAACTTGGCGACCTGCTCTTGGTCAAGACCGGTTCCCAAGTTCCAGTTGACGGCAGCGTCTATCAAGGCGACGGTCACGTCAATGAAGCCAGCATCACCGGTGAAAGCAAGCCTAGCCACAAGGAAGTTGGCACGCCGGTTTATGCCGGCACCAGCCTGGAAAGCGGCACCTTGATCGTTCAAGCCGAAAAAGTTGGTGAAGACACTACTTTTGGCCGCCTGATCGAACTGGTCGAAGAAGCCCAAGACAGCAAGACCAAGGTTCAAAAGCTGATCGACCGCTTCTCCCAATACTACACCCCATTTGTTCTGCTCCTCGCCTTAGTTGTCGGCTTTTTCACTAAGGACGTCCGGCTGGCTACCACCATCTTAGTCCTTGGCTGCCCTGGCGCTTTGGTCATCGGAGTTCCAATCTCCACGGTGACTGGCATCGGGTCTAGCGCCAAGAGCGGCATCATTGCCAAGGGCAGCGCGGCTTTAGACCAGCTGACCAAGATCGATACCTTTGTTTTTGACAAGACTGGCACCCTGACCACGGGTAAGCCAAGCGTTTCCCAAGTAGTTAACCTGACTGGCAATGAACGTGACAACCTGCAGCTGCTCGCCAGCCTAGAAGCCGAATCTGACCACCCCTTGGCCAAGGCCATTAATGCCTACTATGACGGCGACCTTTTCCCAGTAGCAAAAAGTGAAGTCGTAGCTGGCCGGGGCCTGGCTGCCCAAGTTAATGGTGCCAACCTCCTGGTCGGCAATGAACGGCTGATGAGTGAAAACGGAATTGCCACGGCTGGAATCGACCTAGATCCTACGGGCTCCCACGTCTACTTAGCCGTAAACGGCAAGCTGGCTTTGGCCCTGGCCATCGCCGATACCCTGAGAAGCGATGCTTTAGAGCAATTAGCGGCTCTGCGCAAGATCAAGCCTTACAAGTTTGTCCTTTTGTCCGGCGACCAGCAGACGGTGGTTGACGCGGTAGCAAGAGAATTGAACTTTGACGAAGCTCACGGCAGCCTCCTGCCAGCTGACAAGGCGGCCTACATCAAGAGCCTGCAAGCAGGAGGCCACCAAGTTGCCTTTATCGGCGACGGGATCAACGACAGCCCGGCACTGGCTACAGCTGACCTGGCCATCGCCATGGGCAGCGGGACCGATGTGGCCATCGACGTCTCTGACCTAGTTTTGGTCAAGGACCAATTTTCTCAATTGCCAACCGCTGTCCGCTTTGCCAACAAGACCATCGCCAACATGCGGCAAAACATCGCCATTTCCCTTTTGACGGTTGCCCTCCTCTTCATCGGCCTCTTCGCCGGCTACGTAGAAATGGGCCTGGGCATGCTGATCCACGAGCTCAGCATCCTGGTCGTTACCGCCAACGGCATGAGATTATTGCGCTTGACTTGATAGGTGTCAATTACTTTTTAAAAAAGGCCTGGCATAATCAAACTTAGCAAAAGCAAAAAACAAAATTAATGTATGTAGATTTTTAAAAAAGAGGTTAATCACCATGACTAAAGTAACTTTGAAGCTGTCCAACATGTCCTGCCCATCCTGCATGACCAAGATCCAAAAAGCCCTCAGCCAAATCAATGGCGTTGAAAAGATTTCCGTCTTGTTCAACGCCGGCAAGGTCAAGGCCGAAATCGACGAAAGCCAAACCGAACCAAACGCCCTAGCCAAGGTAGTCACGGGCCTGGGCTACCCGGTTGAAAAGATCATCGTTAAGTAAGTTAGTACCGAAAATCTGTATAATTTTAAAGGAGAAAGTTATGACTGCAACTGAACTTTACCATGCCGAACTTGAAAGAAGCGACTACGAACACCACCACCCAACGGCGG
The DNA here is from genome assembly GCF_001434815.1 of Lactobacillus equicursoris DSM 19284 = JCM 14600 = CIP 110162. GTDB lineage: Bacteria > Bacillota > Bacilli > Lactobacillales > Lactobacillaceae > Lactobacillus > Lactobacillus equicursoris. The sequence continues at coordinate 1,967 of NZ_AZDU01000003.1, read as the reverse complement.
GTGCGGTGATCGGCCATATCACTTCCAACTTGCTGCTCCATACTTTGAAGATCGAACAAGCCAAGCTTTTTGCCAAAGGCACGGCTGCCCTCTTCTTCGCCCAAAAGGGCAATGCCTGGGAAGATACGGAATTTGCTTTTATCCGAAAGCTAAACCGCGAGCTCTTGGCTGAAGGCGACTTGATCCCAACCACCAGCAAGGAAGTCCTGGAATTCGGACGCCTGGAAGAAGACGGCAGCCGCAAGTATGAAGATGGCAACGAACAGCTTTTTGACCTAGTCAAGGACTTTGACACCCAGCTGCTCTACATCGGCAAGGGGCTGGCCCTGGCCAAGCAAGAAGGTCACCTGGGGCAAGTTGCAGCCTTGACTGACTTAGCCAACTGGATGAAGGGCGAAATCGCCTTTGCCCAAAACTTCCTGGGCCATGACTTAAAGGAAGGTCTCTATGTCGAAGAAGACGACGATGATGACGACGAAGATTAGTTTTTAATAGGGAGAAAAATATGATGCTCTGTGTCCAATTAGTACCACTTTTTCAAGACTTGTCACTCGACGAGCAGGCCAAACTCGAGGCCCTGCTGACCCACCACCACTTCCACAAGGGTGAAACCGTCTTGGCGCCAAAGCAGCCGGCCCCCTTGATCATCCTGGAAAAGGGCGAGGTCAAGGTCATGCAGTACCTGGAAAACGGGGCTGAGCGCTTGCAGAAAGTCCTGAAAAGCGGCGACTACATTGGAGAAAACTGGCTGTTTGGCCAGGAAAACGAGAGTATTTTTCTCGAAGCCAGCAAGGACAGCGAGCTCTGCTTCATGCGGGCTACCGACTTCAAGCAGCTGCTCATCCAGCTGCCAAGCCTATCCTACCAGCTGCTCAAGTACACGGTAAAACACGCTAACGAGCTGATCGTCCGCGACTCTTACCTTTCTCTCAGCCGGACGGAAGACCGCTTGTACAGCTACTTAAGCGACCTGGCCCTAGCTGAAGGCAGCGACACGATCACCCTGCCGCTGGCCTTGAAGGACCTGGCTGCCTACCTGGGCACAACGCCAGAAACTATCTCCCGGATGTTTGCCAAATTGATTAAAAAAGAGCAAGTTAAAAAGCTGGATGCGAGTCGCTACCAGCTGCTCTAAACTTTCCACAATTCGAAAACGTTAAGTACAAAGTTAACATATCTCTCAAGACGCCGCTCCAGCCAGGGCGGCGTTTTTTGACTATAATAAACAAGATGCTAAAGATTGAGGAGCTTTTTTAATGGAATTAACCTTGTACGAGCTATACCAAAAGATGCTGCGAGAGATGGGGCCGACCGGTTGGTGGCCAGCTGAATCTAAGGCCGAAATTATTATCGGAGCTTTCATGATCCAAAACACCACCCAGGCTAACGCCGAGCGGGCGGTAGCTAACTTCCGGAAGCACACGGCTTTTGACCCGGACCAGATCCGGGCCCTGCCGCTAGAGACCATGCAGGAGTACGTGCGGCCGGCGGGCTTTTTTAAAAACAAGAGCTTAGCGGTAGCAAACTTCTTTGCCTGGCTGGACGAATTTGCCAATGACTATGATCAGATCGTGCAGACTTTTGGCGCTGGCTTGCGGAAAAAACTGCTGTCTCTCCGCGGCGTGGGGCCGGAAACGGCGGACGTTTTGCTGATCTACGTTTTTGACCAGGTGGCCTTCGTTAGCGATAAGTACGCCCGTACCCTGTTTGGTCTACTGGGGGTTGACGGCTTAAAAAAGTACGACGACCTGGCGCGGAAGGTTGACATGACGGGCTTTACCGTAGCTGACGCCCAGGAGTTCCATGGCCTAATTGATGAATATGGGAAAAAGTGGCTGCATCCCCAGGCCGCTTTTTATGACAGTTTCCTGGGCGGGGATCAGCTGAAGTTGTAGGTCACAAACCAACCAACAAAATAAAGGATCTGCCAGAAGGCCAATGTCATTAAGTTAAGGCATTGACTTTGA
>NZ_AZDU01000029.1 GCF_001434815.1 Lactobacillus equicursoris DSM 19284 = JCM 14600 = CIP 110162 | reverse complement strand
GTGATGTTCTACCACTGAACTACTTCCGCAACACAATTATTAGGATAATCAAAAACGACGACTTGTGCAAGCACTTTTCGGCTTATTTTTGCTAAAAATCAAAATAAGACTCCTGCCGCTGGGCAAGAGTCGTACTTCATATTTCGTTTCGCTGTTTTTGTAAGTTTCTGAGTCTGTTGTTAGTTGTTATTTTGTAGTTATTGGTATTTTTACTATACTATTAAGAGGATTTTTTCGATATTTCTTAAGGCTTAATCCAGCTTGTCTAAGCCTTGCTTAAGGTCGGCCAAGAGGTCATTGATGTTTTCCACCCCGATTGACAAGCGGATCAAATCTGGGGTAATGCCCACGCTAGCCAATTCTTCGTCATTCAATTGCGCGTGAGTCGTGGTTGCTGGCTGGATGATCAAGGACTTGGCATCGGCCACGTTGGCCAAGAGGCTGAAGAGCTTTAAGTTAGAAATCAGCTTTTTGCCGGCTTCTGCCCCGCCCTTGAGACCAAAGGTGAAGACTGAGCCGGCGCCCTTAGGAAAGTCGCGTTCAGCCAAGGCATGGTCGGGGCTGTCTGCCAATTTTGGATAGTGTACCCATGCAACTTTTGGATGGTTGGCTAAAAATTCTGCCACTCTTTCCGCATTGTAAACGTGGCGTTCTACTCGAAGAGACAAGCTTTCAAGGCCTTGCAAGAGCAAGAAGGCGTTGAATGGACTGAGGGCTGCCCCGGTGTCCCGCAAGACAGTAGCACGAATCTTGGTGGTAAAGGCGGCTGGGATCTGGCTCCAGGTTACATCCTTGTAAGAAGGATCAGGATTGGTAAAGCCTGGGTAGCGGCCAGAGGCTGCATAGTCAAACTTGCCGCTTTCCACAACGACCCCGCCCATCGTGGTCCCGTGGCCGCCGAAGAACTTGGTAGCAGAGTGGACAACGACGTCTGCCCCGTGTTCAAATGGCCGGTAAAGGTATGGAGTTGCAAAGGTGTTGTCGATGATGACCAAGACCCCATGCTTGTGGGCGATTTCGGCTACAGCGTCAATGTCAATCAAGTTGGCATTCGGGTTGCCGATGGTTTCAGCGTAAACCACCTTGGTATGTTCATTGATTTCCTTTTCAAAGTTGGCTGGGTCGCTTGGATCAACGAAATGGGTCTTGATGCCAAGCGGCGGCAAAGTTTGAGCAAATAGGTCGTAGGTCCCGCCGTAGACCGTTGACGCAGAGACGATTTCATCGCCGGCGCCAGCTACGTTCAAGATAGCTGCGGTAATGGCAGCAGCCCCAGTTGCCAAGGCGACGCCGCCGTTGCCGCCTTCAAGGGCAGCCACCCGGTTTTCAAAGACGGCCGTGGTTGGGTTGGTCAAGCGGGTGTAAATGTTGCCCGCATCCGTCAAGGCAAAGCGGCCGGCTGCTTGGTCGGCGTCGTCAAAGACGTAAGAGGTCGTTTGGTAAATTGGAACCGCCCGGGCACCGGTCTCGTCGATCGGTTGGCCTGCGTGGACCTGCAATGTTTCAAATGATAAACCTTCGTTGCTGATTGGTGCCTTGCTCATAATTGTTACCTCACTGTATTTAAAATTAGTTTTGGATCGTCGGGTCTAGTCTGTTAGACTCGCTATTTGATCTTTTTTACTTTTGAAAAAATGCTAATTAAAATACAGTTCTACATGGCTGTTGTGCCAATTGCGGCCCCGCGCCAGTAAATGAGCCAGCGCTTGGTTTGCTGATACCTTTGTCTGCCCATAATTGCCTTTCTAGTAAATCAAATCAATCAAATTAACGAAAATAAAAACCGCCCTCAGCGGGCGGCTTGAGCATTTCATTAACATCGCGCTATGCGCTAGACTAATGCCGGTGAGCCCGCTGGTATCGCAAAGAAGTCATGCTGCACATCAGCATAACCATCATTGACATCATCATGGCTGCATTTACAAATACTAACATCGCGGGTTCTCCTTCCTTCATTAATCTTTAATTTATATCTAAGTATACCAAGGCTTTTTTCATTGTCAACGGCTTTTCAGATTTTTTCGCAAAAAAGGCAAACAAAAACCAGAAAGCTTACGCGTGCTTCCTGGCGACAAGTCCTATTCTGCAAATTAAAGGCGATAAACGGCAATTCATGAGCCTTTAATTTGTATTTAAATTATAACCCCATTTAAAGTAAAGTCAATCTATTTTACTGAAACAAAGTAAAGGAGTGCTGGGCCATGGCCAGGCCAGCGCTAACCAGCAGCAGGATGAAGCCCAGCCAGAGCTGGATGGTTTGGTCGCTTTGCAGCAGCCAGACTCCGCCTAGGAAAAAGAAGCCGGCCAAGAAAAAGAGACTAAAATGGGTCACCAGCAAAAGCGCCGTCAGCAGGAAGAAGATGCCGCTGTAGAGGTAAAAGAGCTCTTTTTTCAGTTTAGTCCAGAGAAAAACGGGCGCCAAAAAATAGCAAAGGGCTACCCCAGCCGACAGGGCCGCCGGCAGATAATTATCTGCCAAAAGCAGGTCCAAGCCGTCGTTTAAAGCCAAAAAGGCCGCGCCAATTGCCAAAATTGTCGTCATTAACAAGAGCAAGTGCTTATAAGTCGTCAAAAGATTTAACCTCTCCTAGTAACCGCTAGTTTAAATTATATCCATTTTAGCAGATCATTATAATAAATGCACTAATTTAAAAGACTTTCTAGTAATTTTTCACTCTTTCCAAGCAAAAAGCCCGCCTATCAACAAGGATAAGCGGACTTTTTGCATAGTGATATTTTTATAATACTATTACTTGTCTAAGTTAATATTCTTTTCTTCGTCAACGATCTTTTCTGGACGCATGGTTGGGAAGAGCAGGACGTCACGAATGGATGCTGCGTTGGTCAAGAGCATGACCAAACGGTCAATCCCGATGCCCAGACCACCCGTAGGTGGCATACCGTATTCCATGGCTCTCAGGTAGTCTTCGTCGATGATGTCAGCTTCGTCGTTACCAGCGTCACGTTCAGCCATTTGGGCTTCAAACCGTTCTCTTTGGTCGAGCGGGTCGTTCAATTCGGAGAAGGCGTTGCCGTATTCGTTACCCATGATGAAGATTTCGAAACGGTCAGTGAAGCGTGGATCATCAGCGTTCTTCTTAGCCAGCGGTGACACTTCAACTGGGTGACCGTAAACAAAGGTTGGGTCAACGATGGACTTTTCACCATATTCTTCAAAGAAGGCGTTGATGATGTGACCTACTTGCCAGTAAGGCTCAACTTCAATGTGGTGGTCAGCCGCAATGTTGCGGGCTTGTTCCAAAGTCATTGGCTGCCAGAAGTCAACGCCGGTCAATTCCTTGATCAGGTCAACCATGTGCACGCGGCGGAATGGCTTGCCCAGGTCTAAGTCAGTACCTTGGTAGTTGATCTTGCCATCTTCAGAAACCACCTTAGCAGCAGCTCTGATGATGCCTTCAGCTTCGTCCATGACATCGTGGAAGTCGTAGTAAGCAGCGTAGGTTTCCAGTTCAGTAAATTCAGGGTTGTGCTTTAAGTCCATCCCTTCGTTTCTGAAGACCCGGCCGATTTCGTAAACTCTTTCCATGTCGCCGACGATCAACCGCTTCAAAGGCAATTCCAAGGCGATCCGCATGTAAAGGTTGATGTCCAAGGCATTGTGGTGGGTAATGAATGGACGTGCTTCGGCACCACCAGGGATGTTGTGCAAAACTGGAGTTTCAACTTCCAAGAAGTCTTGACCGTTCAAGTAGTCGCGAATGGCTTGGATGATCTTAGTCCGGTTGACAAAGCGGTTGTAGCTTTCCCGGTTGGTGATCAGGTCCAGGTAACGCTGACGGTAGATAGCTTCAACGTCCTTCAAGCCGTGGTACTTGTCAGGAAGTGGACGCAGGGCCTTGGACAAGAAGGTAACGTGTTGAGCGCGAACAGACAATTCGCCGCTGTCAGTCTTGAAAACTTCCCCTTCAATACCCAAGAAGTCGCCGAGGTCGGCCTTCTTGAAGATTTGGTAGTTGTCTTCGCCAACGATGTCCTTCCGAACGTAGATCTGGATCTTGCCGCTTCTGTCGTAGAGGTCAGCAAAGCCAACCTTACCCTTGCCACGCTTGGCCAGCATTCTACCAGCAATCTTGGTTTTAGGCATGTCAGCGTTCAATTCATCCTTGTCTAAGCCAAGGTACTTTTCGTCCAGGTCCCGGGCCAAGGCTTCACGGTCGTATTTGCGGCCGAAAGGTTCGATGCCCATTTCCTTAAGTTCTTCTAGCTTTTGACGACGAACAAGCAATTGATCGTTAATTTCGTTCTTTGCCAACGTGTTATCCTCCATTAATTAGTTTCTGTATTAGCCTTGCGAGCGGCCTTAGCTTTTTCGCGCTTTTCATAAGTTTCGACGAAGTCATCAAGCAAGTCTTCGACTTCTTGCCGCGTCCAGACCTCATTTATTTTAGCACGAGTCCGGGCTGAACGGGGAATTCCCTTCAAATAATATGCGGCTTGTTGCCGAAATTCGGGTACGGCCCGCTTTTCCCCATGCAAATCCACCAGTTCTTGCAGCTGGTGCTTGGCGGTTGCTACCTTTTCACGCACGGTTTGCTCAGGCAATCTTTCCCCAGTTTCCAGGTAGTGGACCATATCCTTTAAGATCCAAGGATTGCCCAAGGCTGCCCGGCCGACCATGACGGCAGTCGCGCCGATTTCATCCAGGGCCTTTTTAGCCAGTTCTGGCGTAGCAATGTCGCCGTTAGCCACAAAAGGCACGTCCAAGACTTGGGCTACGTCATGCAGGGTTTCCCAGTCGGCTTCGCCTTGGTACATCTGCTTTCTGGTCCGGCCGTGCATGGCGATCATGGATGCGCCGGCTTCTTGAGCAGCCAGGGCGTTTTCCACAGCGAAGATGTGCTTTCTGTCCCAGCCAATCCGCATTTTGACGGTAACTGGCTTTTCCACATTCTGGACCACCTTGTGGACCATTTGGTAGATCTTGTTTGAGTCAAGGAGCCATTTAGAGCCAGCGTCGGTCTTGGTAACTTTGGGCACCGGACAGCCCATGTTGATGTCGATAATGTCGGCATCGGTGTGCTGGTCAATGTATTGGGCTGCCTGCAAAAGGCTGTCTTCGGTCCCGCCAAAAATCTGGATGCTCATCGGGTGCTCATTAGGGTCCACGTCCAGCATGCTCATGGTCTTTTGGTTGCCATAGATAATGCCATGATCAGAGATCATTTCGCAGACAACCATCCCGGCACCAAATTCCTTGCAGACTTTCCGAAAAGCCATGTTGGAAACGCCGGCCATCGGCGCAACGACCACCCGGTTAGGGATTTCGATCTCGCGAATCTTCCAAGTATTGTCCTTTGCCATCAGTAGGCTCCTTTCTCAGTTACAACTTATATATAATAACAAGAAAATTAGTAAAGGACAAATTATAAATATCCACAAAAAAATTCTCTCAAAAAAGAGAGAATTTTTTGCACAAGTGGATTTCTTGTTAATTTCACCAATACTTTTTTAGCGGACTTTCAAATCGGTTACTAGGATAAATCCATAGATGCTTTCTTTCTAGACTATTCAGCTTCGTTAGTCTTCTTCGCCAAAACGTCCTTCAGTTCATCTTCACTAAACTGGTACTTGTCGCCGCAGAAGTTGCAGACTAATTCTGCCCCGTGATCTTCCTTGATCATGGCTTCCAGCTGGGCTGGCTTCAAGGTTGCCAAGAGCTTGGCGTACTTTTCCTTAGAGCAGTCGCAGTAGTACTTAACCGGCGCCGTTTCCAAGATCTTCAAGTCGTCGCCCAAGATCTTCTTCGCCAAGTCTTCCGGGGTCATCCCGTCCAAAAAGGCGCTGGAGAGCTGCGGCAATTCCTTGATTCTTTCTTCAGCTTCCTTCAATTCTTCGTCAGTTGCCCCTGGCAAGGCTTGCAGCAAAAAGCCGCCTGCAGCCCCAATCGTGTTGTTGGGGTTGACGAAAACGGACAAGCCAACGGCTGAAGGCACTTGTTCTGACTTAGCCAGGTAGTAAGTAAAGTCTTCAGCAATTTCACCAGACACGATTGGCACTTCCCCGGTGTAAGGCTGCTTGAGGCCTAAGTCCTTGGTAACTTGCAGCCAGCCTTGGCCAACGGCCTTTTTCACGTCGATGTGGCCATCTTCTTTAGCTGGCAAGGCGATGTGGTTGTTTTGGATGTAGCCCTTCACCGTCAGGTCAGATTGAGCCGTTACGACAGTTGCCCCAACTGGACCGTTGCCTAGCAGCCGCACCGTTAATTCTTGCTTGCCCTTTAAATCAGCCGCTGCCAGCAATACTGCCCCCAGCAGGGTTCTGCCCAAAACGGCAGATGAGGCTGACCAAGTGTCGTGGCGCTCTTGGGCTTCAGCTACTAAATCTTTCCCGGTTACGGCCAAAAGGCGCAGATTCTTGCTGGCGCTCAAGGCTCTAACTAAGTAATCGTTCATGTTTCTTCCTCCATAAAAATAGAGCCGTTGCCGGCTCTATTTCTCTTATTCATCCTGGCTTGAATCGTCTTGATCCTTGTTTTGATCAGCTTCTTGATCCTCGCTAGGCTTTTCTGCTTTTTCTTTGTTTGCTAAGTCGTCTTCACTTGGCGTCTTAACGGCTGATTCAGTCAGCTTGTCCAGGTCTTCCTTTGGGATAACCTTCTTTTCAAGCACAACTGGCGTTTCCTTGACTTGGCGATCACTTTCTGATGGCGTCTTCAAGGCTTCAGCCTTTTCAGCTTCTTCGCGGCGGCCTTCTTCAGCCTTTTCTTCTGCCTTCTTTTGGGCAGCTTCCTTAGCTTCTTCGTAGCTTAAGGCCTTGGCTTCAGATGGGAATTCTTCTTGAGACTTTTCAGGCATCTTGCCAGTCTTGTACAGTGAGTAGATTTGCTTTTCATCCAAAGTTTCGTACTTGAGCAAGGCTTCGGCAATGATCCGGTGCTTTTCACGGTTGTTTTCAACGATTTCAACCGCCTTAGCGTGAGCATCATCCAAAATCTTCTTCACTGCTTCGTCGATCTTGGCTGCAGTCGTTTCACTGTATGGCTTCATGCCGTAAGGAATGCCTTCGACTTCCTTTTCTAGCTCAACCATCCCCAGTTCATCGGTCATCCCGTAGTTGACCACCATGCTGTGGGCAATGGCAGTTGCTTGTTCAAAGTCGTTTGAAGCCCCAGTTGATTGGTCGCCGACAACGACTTCTTCACCGGCACGCCCACCCATCAAACCAACGATTTGCTCAAAGAGCTGCTTCTTGGTCAAGATGAATTGGTCATCCTTAGGAAGCATGATGTTGTAGCCGCCTGCCCGGCCACGAGGCACGATGGTAACCTTCCGAACCGTTCTAGAGTCGCTCAAGACCAGACCACAGATAGAGTGCCCAGCTTCGTGGAAGGCAACTCTTTCGCGTTCCTTTTGGGAAATCATCCGATCCTTCTTGGCAGGACCAGCAATTACCCGGTCTTCAGCTTCGTCGATATCAGCTGCGGTAATTTCATTGCCGTTTCTGCGGGCAGCAACCAAGGCTGCTTCGTTCAAGACGTTTTCCAGGTCAGCACCAACAAAACCAGGGGTTTGACGGGCAACTTCCTTCAAGTCAACGTCAGAAGCAAGTGGCTTGTTCTTGGCGTGAACGCGCAAGATAGCTTCACGGCCCTTAACGTCTGGGCGGCCAACCAAGACCTTCCGGTCAAAACGACCTGGACGGGTCAAGGCTGGGTCCAAAACGTCAGACCGGTTGGTAGCAGCCATGACGATGACGCCTTCATCACCTTCGAAACCGTCCATTTCAACCAAAAGTTGGTTCAAGGTCTGTTCCCGTTCATCGTTGCCGCCACCTTGGCCATTGCCACGCTGACGACCGATGGCGTCGATTTCGTCGATGAAGATGATACTTGGCGCGTTCTTCTTGGCATTGTTAAAGAGGTCCCGGACACGGCTGGCACCGACACCGACGAACATTTCGACGAAGTCAGAACCAGAGATAGAGAAGAATGGAACGCCTGCTTCACCGGCAACCGCCTTAGCCAAAAGGGTCTTACCAGTACCAGGAGGCCCCTCAAGCAGGACACCAGATGGAATTCTGGCACCTAACTTGGTGTATTTGGCTGGATTCTTCAAGAATTCAACAACTTCCACCAGTTCCTGCTTTTCTTCTTCTTCACCAGCCACGTCGTCAAAGCGAACCTTGTTCTTCTTTGGATCTTGTGGCTTCACGTTGGAGCGGCCAAAGTTCATGATGCCATTGCCGTTGCCCCGGCCGCCTTGATTCATCATCATGACCATCATCACGATGAACAAAACGGTTGGCACCAGCATAATAATGGTGGAGATCCAGTTGCTTGACTGGGATTCCCCTTGGCTGCTCATCTTCACGCCGTTACTTTGAGCCAGGTCTTGCACCGTCTTCACGCTGGAGTCGTTTTCCAGCATGGTGGTGGAGAAGCCAGTTACCTTTGACGAAGAGCCGGTGCCAAAGATATCTGAATTGCTTGAAGAACTGGTCGTGCTTGACTTGTAAGTACCAGTAACTGAGTAAACACCGTTAGATGGCTGGACGTTAAAGTCCTTGATCTTGCCTTGGCGCAGCTTTTTGACGAAATGAGAGTAGCTGATGTTTTCAGTTGCCCCAGTTGACGAGCTGCCACCAATGGCCCAATTGATTCCCCAGAGGAGAAGCAAAAATACGACTATATAGAATAGACCATTGCTAAATAGTCGATTCCGATTATTTTTCATAAATGACCTCCGTCAGATCGAAGAATTACTTATCAAATTCTAACATAAAAAGCGGCAACAATCGAAGATTTTACAAAGCTTTATGCTTCTTTATCCTAATTGCTTAAAGAACGCTCTTTAGCTCCAAGGTCAAGCTCGTACAAATACATTTTTGACCCATTTTCCTCTCTTAGCTGGTAGCAGTGTTCAATAAAAAGCACTTCTTGTCCGGCCATCATGGCTAGACACCGGCTCCTCAAGGAGCTGGGAATACCTTTTTCCGCAAAAAGCTTTTTATTTTTAGCATGGTGACCGTCTGGCAGGCGGACTTTTTGTCCCACAGGCAGGCTGCCAAAGGAAATATTTTCTATTTCTTTGGCCATTTTTTTCTTTAAAGGTAAAACTGCTACAAGCTTTTTAGCCTTACTTCCAGCAGCTTTCTCAACAGTCAGCTGAAAACTGCGGCCTTGAAAGACAAAAGGCTGGTCTAGCTTAATAGATTGCTGCTTTTGCTCGGCAATTTCTTTTACCGGGTAGATCCAGCAATACTGCTGGTAAAACTGGATCCGCAGTCCACCCTTTTCTTGGGTCTTTTTCGCTGCAAGAAGTGCTCGGTTCAGCTGTACCCTTTCATTGTACTTCTTTTCGATTAAATCCTCTAGGTAAGCCTTTTCTATTTCCAGATCACAGGCCATTTTTTCCTGATCAATCCGGATCGCCCCCAGGAGTTCGGTAAAGTCTGGCAGGGACCTGGTCTGCCGGGCCAAAAAAGCTTCAGTTGCCCCCACTTCTTGGCTGAAGCGCAAGGCATTTTTGATCAAGTCGGGATTTTCCGCCTTTAAAAGGGGGATCACTTGCTTCCTCAGCCGGTTGCGGACCGTAATCGCCTCATTGTTCGTCTGGTCGACCACGTACGGAATATTTTTCTTTTCCACATAAGCCAGCAAGTCAGCCTTGCTGTAAGGCAGAAGCGGCCTTAAGACGATCAGATCTTTTCTGTGGCTAACGGCTTTTAAGCTGGCCATTTCCCGGGGAATACCCGACCGCAAAAACTTGATCATGATGTTTTCCAGCAGGTCATCCCCGTGGTGGGCGGTCAGCAGATACCTGGCCCCAATTTTGTCAGCCGTTTTTTCCAAAAAAGCGTAGCGGTAGTCCCGCGCTGCTGCTTCAAGTCCCTTTTGGGGATGAGCACTTTTCGGCCAAGTAGTTTCATGAAGGGGCAAATTGTACTTACTGCAGTAGTCCTGCAAAACAACTGATTCCTGCTCGCTCCCTTCCCGCATTTGGTGGTCCAAGTGGGCGACTGCCAAATCTACCCCCATTTGCCGCAGCAGATCCACTAAGGCCATGGAGTCTGGTCCCCCGCTAGCCGCGACCAAGAATTTTCTATCTAGCGGAATCTGATTTTTGATAAAAAAGTTTTTGATCTCAATTTCCATCTTTTGTCTTGATTTAAATCGTCTTCAATTGTCTTTGCTGTTTCGATAGAAAAAGGCTGGCCCCCGACGGACCAGTCTTTAATTTAAGCTTGCTTCGATTTTCTTGATCTGTTCTTGCGCCTTTTGGTCCACTTCGTTTAAGACCCGGCTAAAGTCTTTAGCCTTTAGGCTAGTAAACTGGTTAGTTGGATCCGGCAAGTCAGGGTCATTGACCCGGGACAAGGACAAGTCCAGTCGCCCCTTGCGGATATTCTGGATCACCACCCGGACTTCTTGCCCTTCTTTAAAGCGGGGCTTCTCCCTTTGCCAGGAGCTGCCAAAGTCATTGCGGTGAACCAGACCACTGCGGCGCCCTGGCAGAGTCACAAAGACGCCCAAGTCAGTGACGTTATTGACCACGCCGTCAAGCCTTTGGCCAACTTGGTATTTCATTACTTGTCTTCGCTCTTTTCCTTAACGTTGTAGACTTTTTCACCACTCTTAGTGTACTTGTACTTATAGCGGATCAATTTAGCCACGTAGTCAGTATCCTTCATGTCGTCGCGCTTGTTCTTCAAGGTCTGGTTAGTCGCCTTGATCTTGGTCAAGGTGGCCTGGTTTTGGCTCACTTCTTCAGCAACCTTGCGCGTGTTGTTCTTGGTCATGACTAGCTGGAAGGTCAAAATGGCACAAGCAGCCAAGATCACGGCCATGATCCGGTTGCGGCGCACCCGGTGAACTTCCCGATACTTTCTTTGTTTCTTCTTTAACAGGCTTACTTCCTGATCCGGTCTAAGGGGAGTAACCTTCTGATTGCGGTGATTATTACCCATAAGCTGTTATCCTTTAAATCCCTAAAAACTATAATAAGTTAAGTATAACAGTTTTAGCAAAAAAAGTCATTAAATCTTTTTAATCAACCAGCTCGTAAAGGTCGCCGGCTTCGGACTTTTTGGTCGTCTCTCTCAGGTCCAAAACTCGAGCCTTGACGACCCGCGTTCCGTAAGCAACTGCAATGATATCGCCAACAACGACATTGTAGCTGGACTTGACCGTCTTCCCGTTAACGCTGACGCGGCCTTGGTCGGCCATTTCCTTGGCCACGGTCCGTCTTTTGACTAAACGGGAAATCTTTAAAAATTTATCGATTCGCATATTCTTGCCTTTCTTTTTTAAAATTTTTCTTCTATTCGGCTGCTATCTTTGAATGATCTCACCGGCACCCTTGACAAAAGTCGTCAGTTCGTCAAAAAGGCGGCGGTAATTGAGCTTGTCTGGCAGCTGCAGGACCGTCACCAGCCGCTTTTGTGGATTCAGGCTGATCCGGGCCCGGAAGCTGACATGTTCTAAGGCCTTAAAGATATTTGGCCCTTCCAGTTCGCGGCTAGCGTGGTCGTTAAAGACCACCTTGACCTGGTCTTTGACCTTCTGCATGGTCAAGATCTGGGCATAGCCGCATCCCGCCTTGAGGCCCGCGATATTCAAGAGATTTTCCACCGCCTCTGGGTAGTCGCCAAAGCGGTCCAAAAGCTCATCTTCCACGTCTTCTAGATCTTGCTCGCTATTAATGGCCTTGATCTTCTTGTAGAACTCAATCTTTTGTTCCTGGTCAGCGATATAGCTGTCTGGAATGTAAGCCTCAAGACCCAGGTCGACTTCGGCATTGGACTTAACGACCGTCTTCTTGCCCTGCCGCTTTTTAATGGCATCCGCCAGCATCTGGGAGTAGAGGTCGTAGCCGACGCTGTCGATGAAGCCGTGCTGCTGGGCGCCTAGCATGTTGCCGGCCCCGCGGATAGACAAGTCCCGCATGGCAATCTTGAAGCCGGCCCCCAATTCCGTAAAGTCCCGGATAGCGTCAAGCCGCTTTTCCCCAACTTCAGTTAAGACCTTGTTTGGCTGGTAGAGGAAGTAGGCATAGGCCAAACGGGCGCTCCGCCCGATCCGCCCTCTTAACTGGTAGAGCTGGCTTAAGCCGTAGTGGTCGGCATCTTCCACGATCAGGGTGTTGACGTTAGGCATGTCAATCCCGGTTTCAATGATGGTGGTCGTAACCAAGATGTCGTAGTCCCCGGCTAAAAATCTGGCCAAGATGTCCTCCAGCTGCCCTTCCCCCATCTGCCCGTGAGCAAAAGCAATCCGGGCATTTGGCAGCAGCTGCTCAAGCCGCCCCACCGTTTCCTCGATGTCGCCAACCCGGTTGTGGAGGTAAAAGACTTGCCCGCCTCTTTGCATTTCCCGTTGGCAGGCCTCTTTGACCGTAGCTGGCAATTGCTCTAAGACATAGGTCTGGATTGGGTAACGGTTCTTAGGCGGCGTTTCCATGACTGACAAGTCCCTGATCCCGATCATGGACATGTGCAAGGTCCGCGGGATCGGCGTGGCCGTCAGGGTCAAAACGTCGATATTGGTCTTCAGCTGCTTGAGTTTTTCCTTGTGCTTGACCCCAAAGCGCTGCTCTTCATCGATGATCAAGAGGCCCAAGTCCTTAAACTTTACGTCTTTAGACAAAAGCCGGTGGGTGCCGACAACGAGATCAATTGACCCATCCTTCAGCCCTTCCGTGATCTCCTTGCTTTCGCTCTTGGTTTGGAACCGGGACAAGACCGCCACTTCGACCGGGAAGTCCCGGAAGCGGTCCTTGATGGTCTGGTAGTGCTGCTGGGCCAAGATGGTGGTTGGAACCAAGAAAGCCACTTGCTTGCCGTCGCAGATGGCCTTAAAAGCCGCCCGCATGGCGACCTCCGTCTTGCCAAAGCCAACGTCGCCGACCAAGAGTCGGTCCATGGGCTTGGGCTTTTCCATATCAGCCTTGATTTCGGCACTGGCCCTAAGCTGGTCAGCCGTGGGCTCGTAAGGAAAGGCTGCTTCAAAGGCTGCTTGGTCAGGGCCGTCCGGCGAGAAGGCATAGCCCTTTTCTGACTCTCTTTTTGAATAAAGATCAATCAGGTCGTCAGCGATGTCCTCAACCCGGGCTTGGACCTTGCGCTTGGTCTTGGCCCATTCGCTGCCGCCTAATTTGTTGATGTGTGGCGTTTTGCCTTCTGAAGCCACGTATTTTTGCACCAGGCTCAGCTGGTCGGCTGGGACAAAGAGCTGGTCGCCCTTTTGGTAGGTGATGGTGATGTAGTCGCGCTTGACCCCGTCATTTTCTAGGGTCTTGATCCCCTCAAAGCGGCCAATCCCGTGGTTGACGTGGACGACGAAGTCGCCAGGCTTGAGTTCCGTATAGCTCCGCAGGCGCTGGGCGTTTTCCAGGGTCTTGATCCGTTTCTTGGGCTTTTTGACCTGGTTAAAAAGCTCCCGCTCCGTCAAGTAGACCAGGTGACTTTCCGGCAGGACAAAGCCGCTGGCATAGCCGCCCACCACGATCTGCCCCTGTCCTTCTTTAAAGTCGCCTTTGACTAAAGGAAAGTGGAGATCAAAGTCGTGGCAGCTGATGGAGAACTGCTGGGCCTGCTTGAGGCTGGGCACCTGCAAGATGACGGTGTCGCCCCGCTTTAAGTAGGATTCAGCTTCCGTTTTTAACAGCGGCATCTGGCCAAAGAACTGCTGGGCTTCACGCGTGTCCCAAGATAGGTGCTGGCCAAAGCGCAGGCGCCCCATGGAGTGGGCCAAGAGGCTGGTATAAACCCGCTTGTGCTGGTCCTTTTTTAAAACTGAATCAAAGGGCAGGCGGAGGGTCTGCTTAGGCAAAAGTGCTCCCCGCTCAGCTTCTTGGGCCAGGTAATCCTGGTTGATGGCATCTAAACTCTTTTGGCTATCTTCAATTAATTGCCAGTCGTTAAAAATGACCAGCCCGGAAGCAGCCAGGTAGTCCAGCAAGGTATAGTGGTCTTCTTGCAGGTAGTCGATGTAGCGGATGTAGTTTTCCGGCAGCTGCCCCTGTTCCAGGCTTTCCTTAGCCAGTTCCAGATCAACAGCCGAATCGTCTGTCATCTCCTGAGCAATGGCAGCTGCGGCTTTTTCCAAGTCTTCAGCTTGAAAAACGTGGTCAATCGCAGCCGGCAGGTCGATTTTTTCCAGGTCATCCGTGCTTTTTTGGCTGGACAGGTCAAAAGTCTTGATGGTGTCAACTTCATCGCCGAAAAATTCCATCCGGATTGGGTTATCTTGGTCTAGGGGGTAAACGTCAACGATGTCCCCCCGCATGGCAAATTCGCCAGGCTTAGCTACCAGGCTCTCTCGCCGGTAGCCAGCCTGCAGCAGCCACTTGGCCAGCTGATCTAAAGGAATTTCATCGCCAACTTGAAACTGCCGGCGGTTTTGAGCAAAAGCTTCTGGCTGGCTCAAGGGATACTGGAGCCCTTGCGGCGTCGCGATCACGATGCCCGGCCGCTTTTCTAAGAGGAGGTTCAGGGCCTGGATCCGGCTGACCAGTTCTTCTGGCGAGCTGACCGCGGTTTGGGTAGCCAGGTTGCCATCCAGGCTAAAAATTTCCAGGTCCGCGTCCGCAAACAGGCGGCTTAAGTCGTTATACCGCTCTTGGGCCTTATATTCATTTTCTTCGATCAAAAGCAGGGGCACCTGTCTGATGGCTAAGAGAGCCTCTAAAAAGACAGCAAAAGCGCCCCGCTCGATTCCTGTAATCAGGGAATTCTTCACCCGGGACGTTTTTGCGATAAATGCCGTCACTGCTTGATCTTTTTTAACAAAATCAATTAGCTGCATGTTTATGTTCTACTAGTAAAATTAGCTGCAATTGCCTTAATTGTAGCGGTTCATCAAATATTGGGCACTCTTGCCGGCGATAAAGTCGTCAATCACCTGGTCGACCGTCTCAAAACTCTGGTCCAGCAGGGCTTGCTGGTCAGCGTCAAAAGGCGTCAAGACCCAAGAAACAACGCTTTGCTTGTCGGGGTGCTTGATCCCGATCTTCAAGCGGTTGAACTTTTCTGTGCCCAGACTAGCGATAATACTCTTGATGCCGTTGTGGCCGCCGGACTTGCCGCCCGCCCGGATGCGGAGCTTAGCCACCGGCATGTCCATGTCGTCATGAATGACCAGGATGTCTGCCGGATCAATCTTGAAAAAGTTGGCCATTGGCGCTACCGATTTGCCGGATTCGTTCATGTAAGTCTGCGGCTCTAAGAAGATGACGTCTTCCCCGCCAATTTTTTCCTTGGCATACAGGCCGTCAAACTTGTCCCGGTTCAAGGTCAAGTTGTGATTTTTTAAGTAGTAATCCAGTGCCATGAAGCCGGTGTTGTGCTTGGTTTTTTCATATTTAAGGCCTGGGTTGCCCAAAGCGACGATTAATTTCATCAAATGATCTCCTCGTTTACAATATCTCATTTATTTTAGCACATCTGCAAAAAATCTTATCTTCTCGCGCATTTAAGCAATCTTTAATTTTGATTTTCTGCATGCTATAATGAAAAAGTACAATCAAAGAAAACATTTACATTCTATTACAAATCAATCATGGAGGTTCTCCAATGCTAATCAAATCATTAGTGATCAAGAAAGACTACTTAACTACGGTTAACGAACACGCTACCTTGGAAGAAGCCCTGAAGGTGCTGGAAAACTCCGGCTACCGCTGTGTACCAATTCTGGATGACAGCGGCAAGATTTTCCGCGGCAACATCTACAAGATGCACATTTACCGCCACAAGTCCCAAGGCGGCGACATGTCCTTGCCAGTAACCTACCTCTTGAAGAATGCGACTAAGACCATCAAGATCAACGCCCCATTCTTCCAAGTCTTCTTTACCATCAAGGACTTGCCTTACATTGCCGTTTTGGACAATGATAACAACTTCTACGGCATCTTGACCCACGCCCGCCTCTTGGACATGCTGTCATCTGCTTGGAACGTGAAGACTGGTGCTTACGTTTTGACGGTTTTGTCAACTAACGACTCCGGCAACTTGACCAAGATGACCAAGATTATTTCTAAGTACGTCAACTTGGCTGGGGCCATGACTTTGGACGCGCCAGCTGGCCAATTTGATGGCAAGTACGTCCGCCGCGTTCTCTTCACCCTGCCACAAGGAACGACCGAAACCGAAATGAAGGCCATCTGCAAGAAGCTGAAGAGCAAGGGCTACCCAGTCGTTGCTGTTGAAGACCTGGCTGCCGGCATGAATATCATGAGCGAAGACAAGCCCGGCGTCTTCTTGAACGAAGAATAATTTTCAAAAAATCACAACTAGAAAAAGAAAATCCTCTGCATTTGCAGAGGATTTTTTCTATTCGTTGTCATAAACCCGCTTCAAGCGGTCGTTTAACTGGCAGGCTACTTCGTAGTGGATGGTGTCCAGCCAGTCAGCCGCCTTGCGCAGGCTGTTTGGTGCGTCAGGGTTGTCAGAAATCAGCTCAACCGGACTGCCGATTGGCATTTCTTTAGGCAATTTAACCATGAACTGGTCCATGCAGACCCGGCCCACGATTGGGCAGTAGACGTCCCCAACCTTGACCTGAAAGCCCTGGAACTTGCGGATCCAGCCGTCAGCGTAGCCAACTGGCACGGTGCCGATCCATTCATCGCTATCAGCCACATAAGTTGACCCGTAGCCCACGCCATAGCCCTTGTGGATTTGCTTGACGTAGGTCAGTTCACTGGTAAAAGACATCGCCGGGGTTAATTTAAAGGCCGGCGTCAAGTCCTCTGCTCCAGGAGCGGAAGATGGGTTTAAGCCGTAAAGACCGATCCCGAAGCGGACGATGTCGCTGTCGACGTCCTTGTCAAACAGGCTGACAGCAGTGTTGTCCACGTGGATCCACTTAGGCTTAACCGTCAGCAGGCTTTCCATCTTCTTGAAGCGGCTGACCTGGTAGTCAAAGTAGTGGCTGTCACTTGAGTCAGCTGAGGCAAAGTGGGTAAACATCCCTTCCACAAAGAAAGCGTCATTGTCTTTCAGATACGCATTAACGGCCTTAAAGTCGCCTTCTTCGCTAAAGCCGATCCGGCCCATGCCGGAGTCAATAGCCAGGTGGATCTTCAGCTGCAGGCCTTCTTGTCTTAAAAGCGGCTCAGCAGCCTTCAGCCAGTCGATGCTGGAGACTGGCAGGGAAATATCGTTAGCGGCTGCTAGCGGGGCTTGCTCAGCCGGCTGCAGGCCCAAAACGATAATTGGCTTGACGATTTGGGCTCTTCTTAGTTCCAGCCCCTCGTCCAGCATCGCTACGCAAAAGCCATCAGCACCCTCTTCTTCCATGACTGGAGCCAGCTTGGCTGCCCCGTGCCCGTAGGCGTTGGCCTTAACCACGCAAAAGAGCTTTTGGCCAGGCTTTAAGTGGGCCTTGGCCTGCTCGGTGTTTTCTCTAATCGCGGCCACGTTGATGTGCAAGGCCGCTGGTCGGTTAACTGCTGTAATCACTTTTTCCTCCAAGACAATTTCTTTAACAGCTTCCGCATCAGGCGCTTCCAGCCTGGCTCTTCTTCTAAGACGATAACCGCGACGATTTCGTGGTCATCATGGGCAATCGTGGAAAAAATCTTCCCCTCAAAGACCCGGGAGCTGGTGATGGGAGCACCTAATTCATTGTTTAACGTTTCAACATCTTGAAAGGCGACTGCCTTGCCGATCCCCCTGCCGAGAGCTTTGGAAAAAGCCTCTTTGATGGCAAAGCGGCCACCAAGGTATTCAGTCTTTCTTTTCTCCGTGAGGGTTTGGTAGTGAGCAAATTCTTTTTCAGTCAGAACTTTTTGGGCAAAATTGTCGCCTCTTGCCACAATTTTCCGAAACCGCTCAACCTCGATAATATCAATTCCGATATTTTTGACCATCTTTTCACCTCACGCTTTTTAAATGATAGCACAAAGGAAAAAAGACCGAGTCAAAAACTCGGTCTTTTTAAGATTTTTTACTAGTTTGTTATTTAGCCTAGCCCTTCCGGCCCCGGATGCGGAAATCGTGCTTATTCCGCTTCTTGTCAAAGTGCTTGCCGCCCTTGAAGTTCTTGCCCTTGTTCCGGCCGCGGTCGCTCTTGCCGCCACGGTGGCCGTCCCGGCGCTTGCCCCGGTATGGGAGCGGCTTTTCTGGCGTGATCTTGACCTTAACGTCAGAATCGTTGGACAGTTCCTTTAAAAGCGCAGCTGCCAGGTCTTCAGCTGAGTAGTTTTCCAGCAATTTTTCAGCTGCATCGTCGTACTTGCTGAGGTCGCCCTTAAGCAGGTTGTCCACCTTTTCAACGGCCTGCTTCATCTGCCCAGCAAAGGCTTGGGCATCTGTTGGCGGACGAAGGGGCGACATCTTCTTTTTTGTCAAGGCTTCGATGGTCCGCATGTAGCCAATTTCGTTTGGCGTTACAAAAGTGACGCTCATCCCGGTCTTGCCGGCCCGGCCGGTTCTGCCGATCCGGTGAACGTAAGAATCTGGATCTTGCGGAATGTCGTAGTTGTAAACGTGGGTAACCCCGGAAATATCCAAGCCACGCGCAGCCACGTCAGTCGCTACTAAGATGTCCAGCTTGCCTTCCTTAAAGCGCTTGAGGACCTGCATCCGCTTGGCCTGGGTTAAGTCCCCGTGGATGCCGGCAGCGTTGTAGCCGCGCGCTTGCAGGCCTCTAGTTAATTCATCAACCCGCCGCTTGGTCCGGCCAAAGACTACGGCCAGGTCTGGGTTTTCCACGTCGATCAGCCGGCACATAATGTCGAACTTTTCATTTTCCCGGACGCGGACAAAGTACTGGTCGATCAGATCAGCCGTCAGTTCCTTGGCCTTGATCTTGACGATTTCTGGATCGTTCATGAACTTTTCGCCCAGGTTTTGGATCGGCTTAGGCATAGTAGCGCTGAACAGCAGGGTTTGGCTGCGGTTTTCGGCGTAAGTCAAGATGCTTTCGATATCTTGGATAAAGCCCATGTCCAGCATTTCGTCAGCTTCGTCCAAAACCACGGTTTGGACTTGGTCAAACTTGATAGTCTTGCGCTTTAAGTGGTCCAAAAGTCTCCCTGGTGTCCCGACCAAGATTTCCGGAACGCTCTTTAAAGCGCGAATTTGCCGGCCAATGTCGGCTCCGCCGTAAACGACTTGAACCTTAGCCTTTTCGTCTCTGCCCAAGCGGAAGAGCTCTTCTTGGGTCTGGATGGCCAACTCTCTAGTTGGCTCAATCACAATTGCCTGGATAGCCTTATTCTTCTTATCCAGCTGCTGCAGGATTGGCAAGCCAAAGGCTGCGGTCTTACCGGTCCCCGTCTGGGCTTGACCGATCACGTCCTTGCCGGCCAAGGCCAAGGGAATGGTTTGGGCTTGAATCGGCGTTGCCTCTTCAAAGCCAGACCGCTTAATCGCCTTTAACAAATTGTCGTTCAATCCTAATTCAGTAAATTTCAAAAATGTTCTCCTATTTCAGTCTGTCGAGCACTTTTTCCAAGTGCATGCCGTGTGAGCCCTTCAATAAGACGATGTCGTTGCTGCGGATGTCGCTTCTCAAGTCATCAATCAAATGGCCCATCTCGTCTTCTGGGTAGTAGTGCAGGCTTTGGCTAGGATACTTGTCAGTCAAGGCCTCGTATAAATTCTTCATCTCTGGACCGTAGAGGTATAAGACGTTGATCTTGTCTGGATCCAGGCTATCTGCCAAGTCGCGATGGAGCTCGCTAGACCGGCTGCCCAGTTCCAGCATGTCGGCTAAAACGGCGATCCGGCGGCCTCCTTCGGCCACGTCAACCTTGCCAAAGGAGGCAGTAACTGCCTTGACAGCAGTTGGGTTAGAGTTGTAGATATCGCTCATGATATCTTCGCCGCAGTCGCCCTTTTCCCATTCCATCCGGTTAGCAGTTGGGACAAAGCCAGCCAGACCAGCCGCAATTTCTTCGTCGCTTTCGCCAAAGTGGCGGCCAACCAAGATAGCAGCCATGGCGTTTGAAACATTGTGGCGGCCAATCATCGGAATTGTAAATTCCCGGTCAGTATCATTCACCGTGAAGTAGGTGTGGTGCATGGTCGATCGCATGGCCAAAGCATGAATGGTGTCTTGGTCTGCAAAGCCGAAAGTTGCCTTGTCTTGCGCCAGCTTTTCTGCTCTTTCAACCAGCAGCGGCTCATCGCCGTTGTAGATCAATTCGCCATCTTCTTGCAAGAAGTCAGTGATTTCCATCTTGGCGTCAGCAATGCCGGCTCTTGAGCCCAAAAATTCGATGTGGGCTTCGCCGATCATGGTGATCACGGCAACGTCAGGCCGAGCCAGCTTGCTCAGTTCGTGGAGTTGCCCTGCCCGGTCCATACCCATTTCCAAAACCAAGATTTCGGTGATTGGCTTCATTTCCAAAATCGTCATTGGCACGCCGATTTCGTTGTTGAAGTTGGCCTGGGTCTTATAAACATTAAAGCGCTTGGCCAAAACGGCGGCTACCATGTCCTTGGTCGTGGTCTTGCCGTTTGAACCGGTAATGCCGACAACGGTTGGGTTGACCTTTTGCAAGTAGTAGTGAGCCAGGTCTTGCATGGCCTTCAAGGTGTCAGCAACTTCTAAAACGGCAATGCCTTCTGGCTTATTTGCGTGGCCCTTTTCCCACAAAGTGGCGCTGGCCCCAGCCGCGATTGCGGAAGCGACAAAGTCATGGCCGTCGCGTTCACCCTTGATTGGAACAAACAAGGCGCCTTCCTTGATCTTTCTTGAATCAAAGGCAACGGAGGTAATGACCGTCTCCGCGTCGCCTTCACAAGTGGTATTTAAGGCCTGGGCAATTTCCGCCAACTGCATCTTCATTGAAATACTGCTCCTTAGAGAAAAAATTTAAACACTTAGTCTATTATACTTTGTTTATTGTCCATTACAACAAAAAAAGCAACCCAAGTGGGCTGCTTTTAGTGTAAAAAGAACGATTAGTTCTTCTTGTTGAAGCCGTACTTCTTGTTGAAACGTTCGATTCGACCATCGGCAGCGGCAAACTTTTGCTTGCCAGTGTAGAATGGGTGAGAATCTGATGAAATTTCAACACGGATCAATGGGTAAGTGTTGCCTTCGAATTCAACAGTTTCTGATGACTTCAAAGTTGAGCCGGCAACAAACTTAAAACCAGTTGCTGAGTCCATGAAGCAAACTTCTTGATAATCTGGATGAATACCTTGTTTCATAATTTAAAACTCCTTTGCCATAGCCCTCTGCGGGCCATAGATTAATCGATTAACTCTAATATAGTACCACGAACCGCCCGCTTTGACAAGCATTCTAAGCAAATAAAAAGCTGGCCTAAGCCAGCTTTTCTTATTCAGCATCGCGGATAACCACGTCGGCACCGATTTGGCGCAATTTTTCTTCAACTCGGTCATAGCCCCGCAGGATGTTGCCAGCATTGTTGATGACGGTCTCGCCGTCAATCATCAAGCCAGTCAGCATCAAGCAGGCACCCGCCCGGATTTCGTCAGCATGAACCACGCCACCATGCAAGTGGCTGCCTGGGTGCACCAGGATGATATTGTTCACCGAGGTGATTGAGGCACCCAGCTTTTGCAATTCTGGCACGTGCTTGTTCCGCTTTGGGTAGATTGGGTCGATGATGACCCCTTCGCCCGTTTTGGCAGTGAGCAGGAGCGGCGTAATTGGCTGCTGCAAGTCAGTGGCAAAGCCTGGGTAAGTCCCGGTCTTTACCTGCACCATCTTGAGGTCCCCGGCTGGATAGACAAATAGCGAATCTTCGTCAGCATCGATCACCACGCCCATTTCTTCCACCTTGGCCAAAAACGCATCCAGGTGTTCAGCAATGATGTTGTGAATTCTAATCCCGTTGCCAATGCAGGCAGCCATGGAAATGTAAGTCCCGGCTTCGATCCGGTCAGGGATGATGGTGTGCGGCACCTTGGATTCCAAGCGGTCAACGCCATCGATTCTGATGCTTTCCGTACCAGCCCCTCTGATCTTGGCTCCCATGTTGTTCAAGAAGGTGGCCAGGTCAATAATTTCTGGCTCCTTAGCGGCGTTTTCAATCACCGTTCGGCCACTGGCCGTTACTGAAGCCATGATAATGTTCATCGTGGCCCCAACTGAAGCCATCTTCAGGTGAATTCTAGCGCCCTTCAGTCCTTCATCAGGAGCGGTAATTACGATCTGTTCATTTTCATATCTAACGTCAGCGCCCAGTGATTGAAAGCCCATAATGTGCTGGTCAATGGGACGCGGGCCAATGTCGTCCCCACCGGGAAAGCCTACAACTGCCTTGCCAAAGCGGCCAAGCAAAGCGCCCATGAAATAGTATGAGGCCCGCAAGCTCTTAATCTTCCCAGCTGGTAGGGGACTCATCTTAATTTCAGTAGGATCGATCTGCAGAGTCGTTTCTTGGAAGTTGCAATGAACGTCCATTTCACTCAGCAGGTCCATCAAGTTATCAACATCCGCAATTCTAGGAACAGATTCTAAAGTTACTGGTGTTCTGGATAAAATTGATGCTGGAATCAGTGCGACCGTTGAGTTCTTGGCCCCACCAATCCAAATATCGCCTTGTAGGGGTTTCCCTCCGTGAATTATCATTTGCTTCATTTGGGAAAGTAGTCCTTTTCTTTTGTCAAATTATCATAATCATGATAATAGATCTTCGTCAAAAAAACAAGAGAAGAGGGTGCTCTTCTCTTGTCACTATTATCTATTATCTAACAAAAATTAGAACTTGTCGACACTTAAACCACTAGCAGCCCCAATAAAGCCCTTGAAGAGACCTTCTGGCCGGTTTGGTCTGCTCAAGAATTCTGGGTGGTATTGAGCTGCTACAAAGAACTTCTTGTCCGTCAATTCGATGATTTCTACCAGGTGGTTGTCTGGAGAAACGCCGCTGAAGGTCAAGCCGGCCTTTTCAAAGGCTTCCCGGTACTTGTTGTTGAATTCGTAGCGGTGGCGGTGACGTTCTTGGATAACTTCTTGGCCATCGTAGCATTCGCGGGTCTTGGTGCCAGCCTTCAGCATGGCTGGGTAGAGACCCAAACGCAAGGTACCACCAATCTTTTCTTGGTCGCGCTGGTCAGCCATGAGGTCGATGATGTTGTTCTTGCAGTTTGGTTCAGCTTCAGCTGAGTTGGCGTCTTCTAAATGCAAGACATTGCGGGCAAATTCCACGCTGGCCATCTGCATCCCCAAGCAAATGCCAAGGAATGGCAGGTTGTTTTCCCGGGCGTACTTGATGGAAGTGATCATCCCTTCAAGCCCGCGTGTGCCAAAGCCACCAGGTACGATCAAGCCTTGGGTGTCGCCGAGCAGTTCTGCTACGTTGCCTTCAGTGATGTCTTCAGCTTGCACCTTGTTGACTTCGATCTTGGTGTTGTAGAGGTAGCCGGCATGTTGCAGGGCGTCAGTAACTGAGATGTAGGCATCTTCCAGTTCCACGTACTTGCCGACCAGGGTGATCTTGGTCTTGTGCTTCAAGCTCTTAGCCCGTTCATCCATTCTCCGCCATTCATCCATGTCAGCGACTGGCTTAGGACTGTCAATGTGGAGGAAGTCAACGATCTTCTGGTCAACGCCTTGCTCTTGGTAAGACAAAGGCACGTCAAAGAGGGATGGAGCGTCCAAAGATTCAACGATATAGTCAACTGGCACGTCAGTAAAGGTTGAGATCTTATCCTTCATTTCCTGTGGTACTGGCATTTCGCTTCTCAAGACCAGCATGTTTGGCTGAATCCCGATTGACCGTAGCATGGAAACAGATTGCTGAGTTGGCTTACTCTTTAATTCCTTAGCTGCCCGCAAGTATGGCACGAAGGTCACGTGAACGTACATCACGTTTTCTGAGCCAACTTCCCGGCGCATTTGCCGGATGGCTTCCATGAATGGCGTTGATTCCATGTCGCCGACCGTACCACCGATTTCGGAAATAACAACGTCGGTATCAGTCATTTGGGCAGCCCGCATGACCTTTTCCTTGATCATGTTGGTTACGTGAGGAATCACTTGCACAGTGCCGCCGTGGTAGTCCCCGCGCCGTTCTCTTTGCAAGACTTCTTGGTAAATCTTACCGGTAGTAACGTTGGAGTACTTGCTGGTTCTAACGTCAACCAATCTTTCGTAGTGGCCTAAGTCCAAGTCAGCTTCCGTACCATCGTCAGTAACAAAAACTTCACCGTGTTGGTATGGGTTCATGGTACCTGGGTCGATGTTGATGTATGGGTCAAACTTTTGCATGGTCACCTTTAAGCCGCGGTTCTTCAGCAAACGGCCGATGCTTGACGCCGTGATCCCCTTCCCTAATGATGAAACTACGCCGCCAGTCACAAAGATATACTTGGTCATTGAACTCTCCTTTGAAAATAATAAAAAAGCTCCCTTTAGTCAGGGAGCTAAACGCACATAGGGTGCCCAAGCAAAATAGTAACTATTTTTTGCTTGTAAGTCAAGGATTAAATCCTATTCTTCGTCATCGTCGTCATCAAGCTGTGACAATTGGCCTTCGATACCGTCTGGCAATGAGTCTTCTTCTTCGTCGTCTTCATTGTCGTCGCAGTCATCATCGTAGTCGTAATCGTCGCTGCTGGTGTCGTCGTCATCGTCATCATCGTCGCTGTCAGCGTCCAGATCTTCGTCTTCTGGGTCGTCGTTTTCGTAGTCGATGACATCGTCGCCTTCAGTCGTAGCCAAGAAGGCATTAACCTTCTTGTGGTGCTTGCGGGTAGATGCTTCGTCGCCGTCGTCTTCTGGGTGGTCAACTTCTTCGTCAACGGCTTCAAACTTAAACCAGGTTCTGAGGGCCCAAACGTTTTCCCCCATGGAGATGAAGCGGCCATCAGTGTTCATGTCAGTGTAAAATTGTGGCAAGCGTTCGCGAATTTCTTCGTCACTCTTGTTCAAGTACTTTTGTACTTCATTAACGATGTCGGCAAAAGCCATTCTTTCGCCACGGTCTTCCAAAATTGCGTGCGCAACTTCAATCATTGATAATTCGTTGCGGTCTACGTCTTTAAAATCAGCTAATCCCACGGTTGAACGTCCTCTCTATGTCAATCTTGTCTATTTTACACGTCATTTAAACAAAAATCAATGAAACGGCATAACTACCAATTAAGTCTACACCACTAAAGAGGTCATATTCAACTTCAAGTTGCTGACCATCGGCAATTTCTTTCAATTCTAGACGCTTGGTTTCAGACATCAGGTCCAGCTGCCGCCCTTCCACGACATACTTGCACGTGCCCTTTTCGCCCAAGACAAACTGCATCTGGGAGAAATTGGCATGGTCGGTGCCGCGTCTGATCAAGAGTTCTTGCTCTTTGACCAACATCTTGACCGGCACATTTTCCGTTTCATAAAAAATCCGCTTGTTGCGGCCGTCATCTGAATATTCGCCTTCTGCTTCCTGGCGAATGGTTTCGGTTTCTCCGGCCTGGGTAATCTTGCTTGTTAAGCTAATCTTAACCTTGTTCATTTTTTCAGATCTAACCCCCTTCATCAGCAGTCTCTGGCGACATTTGCTATAATATTTATAGCATAGATAATTATATTTTAGTATCTTTTTGAAAAAAATAAAAGCAATAAACTAATAGGCTAATGCACTAATTGGCAATTTCAGAAATAAAGTAGAAATGGAGGAAAAATTTTGACTAACTTTACCAGCCCCAAATTAAAGCGGGAAGTGGTTGTCCGCGACCCCGTGCACGGCTACATTCACTTAGACACCCAAGTGGCCTTAGACGTCGTCCGCTCTAAAGAATTCCAGCGCATGCGGCGGATCAAGCAGCTGGGCCCAACCGCCTTCGTCTTCCCCGGCGCCACCCACACCCGGTTTGAGCACAACTTGGGCGTTTATGAACTTGCCCGCCGGATCAGCAATCTTTTTAGCGAAAAATATCCAAGCCAAGAGCCAGGAGACGGCCTCTGGAACCCGGACAACAACCTCCTGGTGTCGATTGCGGGCCTGCTCCATGACATCGGCCACGGCCCATATTCACACACCTTTGAGCACCTCTTTGACACCAACCACGAAGAGATCGGGCAAAAGATCATCTTAGATCCCAAGACCGAGGTCAACCAGGCTTTAAGAAAAGTTGACCCGGCCTTCCCTCAGGCCGTAGCCAGCGTCATTGCCAAGACCTATCCGGACCCCCAAGTGGTCAAGCTGATCTCCAGCCAGGCCGATGCCGACCGGATGGATTATCTTTTGCGCGATGCCTACTTTACCGGTGCTTCTTACGGGGAATTCGACCTCTCCCGCATCTTGCGGGTCATCCGCCCTTATGAAAAGGGCGTCTGCTTTACAGCCAACGGGATGCACGCGGTAGAAGACTACATCGTCTCCCGCTACCAGATGTATCAGCAGATCTACTACCACCGGGTCAACCGCTCTATGGAAGTGATCCTCCACCACCTTTTGACTAGAGCTCAGCACCTCTACCAACAAGGCGACTTACCAGTGACGCCAAGTCTGGCCCACTTTTTAGCTGGCAACTGGGACCTAGAGGACTACTTAAAGGTCAACGACGGGGTCATGGAAACCAACTTCAGCCTGTGGACCGAGTCTAGCGACCCAATCTTACGCGACCTGGCTGAGCGCTACCTCTTCAGAAAGCCCCTGGCCAGTGTGACGGTCACGGAAAATAACAAACAGCTTTTGCCGAAATTGCAAGAATTAATCCAAGAAGCTGGCTTTGACCCAGACTACTATACTGGCCTTAACTCTGCCTTTGACGAGCCATACGACGCTTATAAGCCAACTGGCAAAAATGCCAACAGCCAAATTGAAATCATGCAAGAAGATGGCAGCTTGATCGAGCTCTCCCATTTAAGCCCATTGGTTAAAGCCTTGAACGGGACCCTGCAAGGCGACGAGCGCTTCTTCTTCCCAAGCGCCATGTTGGAGGTACCAGAATTTAGAGCCTATCTTAAAAATGGCACGGTGCAGGTAAAATAACATTAACTAAGAAACATTAATCAAGAAACATTAACCAAGAAAAAAATAACAGCCGCATTGCGCAATGTCATTAAGTTAAGACATTGACTTTG
>NZ_AZDU01000028.1 GCF_001434815.1 Lactobacillus equicursoris DSM 19284 = JCM 14600 = CIP 110162 | reverse complement strand
GCTAACACTTCTTGTGCTAACACTTCTTGTGTCAGTAAACTTAAATTCAATGTGTGAGGTCCAGTTTGAAAAAGTACGGTTCGTTTAAAAGAGATTTCAACTTCAGTGATTTTGATCAGCCAATGGCATTAAAGCTGCTTGGCTACGTCGGTATGCTCAATCGCTGTATGGATAGTGCCATCAAAACTGGCAACCCTAATGAATCAATCATGACCTTTTTAAAGGAAATGGGGCTGGCCCTTAATGCTGACCGCACTTATATTTTTCAAAAAAATGCCCATGGCCACTATGACAACACCTATGAATGGTGTAATGAGGGCGTAACGCCGGAAAAGGAAACTCTGCAAGACATGCCGGCTGAGGCCTATGAAGCCCAATGGGGCGGGGCCTTTGCCAATAACTCCGGCTACTTAATCCGGGACATGGAAGGCTATAAAGAAGCCGACCCCATCATGTACCAAGTCTTAAAGCGGCAGGGGATCAATCAGCTGGTTGTGTCACCTTTTTACTTTGAAGGCAACCAGGTCGGCTTTCTCGGCGCTGACAACCCTTCAGTTGAGCAGCTGGACCTTTGCATCCCCTTGATGCAGCTGGCCTCCAGCTACATGGCATCTCTGCTTCGCCACTCCATTTTTGTGGAAAGAAGAGGCAATAGTACAGATACGCTTACCGGCTTAAGCAGTGAGGTTGCTTTTAACAAGCACCTGCTGGACGAAGTAGCCCTGATCAAGGGGACTAAGTCAGACGTTCAAAACGATGTCGTTTACTTTGACATCAGCAATTTTAAGCTTTTTAACAAAGAGCACGGCTATCAAGAAGGCGACAAGTTGCTCCAGAAGATGGCGGCAGTCTTAAGAAGAGAAGTGGGGACTTACTGGATCGTCCGGCCAACCTCTGACCGCTTCTACGCCGTGATTGAAGATGAGCGGGTAGACGACGTGATCCGGACGGTGCACGATGTGATGGAAAAGTATTCCGTGTCGATCAGAGCCGGAATTTACCCAATTTCTGCAAACGATGAGTCACCGGGTACCATGATGGACCGGGCCCGGATGGCTGCTAACACCACCCAGGGCAACTACCGCATCTACTACACTCGCTATGCTGACCAAATGGAAGCGGACATGGTCTTGTCCAACTACTTGATCAGCCACATCGATGAAGCGATCGCTAAGGGCTGGATCAAGGTTTACTACCAGCCGATCGTGGATACTTTTAGCAACAAGATCAGCACCTACGAAGCCTTAGCACGCTGGGTGGACCCGCAGTACGGCTTTTTGAATCCCTTCCAATTTATTGACGTCTTAGAGCGCGGGCACTTGATCCACAAGCTGGACCTGCACATCCTGGAACTGGTTTGCCGCGACTTTGAAGATGCTAGAAAAAAGGGTGAGCTATCGCCAGTCGTTTCCGTCAACCTGTCCCGCTATGACCTAGAGCTGGATGATTTGCACGAGCAGATCAACGCGATTTTGGCCAAGTACGGGGTGGGCCGGGACCAGGTTCGGATCGAAATCACCGAATCAGCCTTGATCAACAACAGCGAAGCCGTGATTAAGGACCACATCAGCCGCTTCCACGAAGACGGCTACCTGGTCTGGCTGGATGACTTCGGCAGCGGGATGTCTAGTTTGAATAGCTTGCAGACTTTTGACTTCGACCTGCTCAAGATCGATATGGCCTTCCTCCGCAACGCTAACGAACGGACGCCAATCATTTTGACTGACATCATCGACATGGCCAAGCGGCTGGACATTAAGACCCTGGCCGAAGGGGTGGAAACGGAAAAGGAATACGACTTCCTCCACTCCATTGGCTGCGTTTTGACGCAGGGGTACTACTTCTCCAAGCCTTTGCCAAGAGCTGAAGTTGCTGCCAAGATGCGTGATCGTGGCCTGATGGTGGAAACTGCGGAGGAGCACAACTTTTACCGGGAAGTGGGCCGGGTCAACATCGTTAACCCAGATTTTTCCTTTAGAGATCGGCTGAACGACCAGTTGTCGGAAATGCCGGCGATTATGGTCTTTTTGGAAGAAGAAGGCCAGTATAAGACGATCTGCGCCAACCACACGGCCCAAAAATGGGCTCAGGTATTGGGCATCAAGGAGACTAGCGAACTAGACGACCGCTTGAACCGGGCAGTAGGGGCCAACTATGCGCTGCTCAACCAGCTGCTGAAGGCAGCTAAGCGCGGTGAAGATGCCGATGCGGAATTTGAGTTCAAGGGCCGGCAAGGCTACATGCGGGTGAGAGAGGTTGCTGAGTCAACCAGCGCGCATGCCTATATTTCGAAAATTGTGATTTTCTTTTAAGAAAACGTCCTGCTTTGGTGGGACGTTTTTTTGATGGTGGGATCGGTGTCCCCTGAAGACGTAGCCATGGCAATTTTGGTGTAGGTCGTGCCCCCTGGAGACGTAACCATGGCAATTTTTGGTAGGGTTATGCCCCCTGGAGACGTAGCCACGACGAATTTGGTGTAGGTCGTGCCCCCTGAAGACGTAGCCACGACGAGTTTTTATGATCAATGCCCCGAAATCTCGTTAGCCGAGCCAAAACTTCACTTACTTCTCACTTTCATCTATAATTTTAAATAGCTTGATTTTTTAGGAGATACGATGAACGAATTAGATAAGATGAAAAGTGGGCAGGCCTACCACCTGACCGCCCCTGAGGTCCTGTACGACCAAGAAGCGGGGATCAGGTGGACCGACGAATACGCCGAGGGCAACAACCTTGATCGTCCGGCGCAGTTGCTCCGCCTCAAGATGCACCTGGGGGCCTTGGGCGACTATGCCTCGGTGGAACCCGGCTTTTCCTGCCAGCACGGTCCCAACATCCAGATTGGCCAGCATTTTTTCGCGCAGAAAAATCTGACCATTATCGACAGCGCCGCCGTCACCATTGGCGACTACGTGCAGCTTGGCCCTGGCTGCCTGATTACCAGCATCCAGTTGCCCCGGTCCAAAAAAGAGCGGAGGGAGCGCCTTGCCCGGGCACTGCCAGTGACTATTGGCAGCGACGTAGCACTGGGGGCCCGGGTAACGGTTTTGCCGGGCGTGACTATCGGCGACAATGTGATCGTTGAAGCCGGGGCGGTTGTGGCTAGCGACCTGCCGGCAAACTGCGTAGCGGCGGGGATTCCTGCCCGAAAGATCGCTGATCTCGATCCGCAAAACTAAGGTTTGTAATTTAATATTGATTTAAGTAAAATATAATCAGAAATAGCCGACGGGAGGAAAAGAAAATGAAGATCTTATTGCAAATTTTAACGGTGTTAGTTGGTCTAGAATTTTTCTACATTATGTACCTAGAAACTATCGCGACTACGTCTAAAAAGACGGCACAGGTTTTCCAAATGAGTCAAGAAGAATTGAGCCAGAAGAACGTTAATGTCCTTTTTAAGAACCAGGGCGTTTATAACGGACTCCTTGGCGTTTTGGTCCTCTTGGCCATTACCGTCTTTGGCAAGGCCGTTTTGCAAACTGTCTTGGGAATGATGATCTTGATCGCCGCTTACGGCGCCTTGACCTCCAACCCCAAGATCATCCTGATGCAGGGCGGTTTGCCAATTTTGGCCCTGATTGTCAGCTTTTTTGCTTAGGGGTCTAGACCTTAAAAAAGTTTACAAAAAAAGTCAAAATTCTTTGATGTAAAAGACTTGAACTTAATTATTTTAAGAAATATAATACATTCTATTAATAAAAGAACCTCAAGAGATTTGCTTTGATAGGTGGTAGAAGATATGGCTGAATATAAGATTGATAAGACAGACCGTAAAATCCTGCAGATGCTGGAGGACAATGCCCGGATTTCCGTCAAGGAAATCGCCGAGGCCAACTTCATGTCCTCCCCAGCCGTGGCCAACCGCATTCGCCGCATGGAAGCCAATGACCTGATCCGGCACTACTACTCAGACATTGACTATTCGGCCATGGGCTACGTGGTGAAGGCTTTTATCAACTTGGAAGTCAAGCCAGAGGATAAGAGCGAGTTTTACCCCTTCATTGAGAAGATCCCGAACGTCATCCAATGCGACTGTGTGACGGGGGACTACTCCATGTTGATCCAGGCCGCTTACCGGCGTCCAGAAGAATTAGACCACTTGGTCAATGAGCTGCAGAAATTCGGCCGGACCAAGACCGAAATTGCCTTTTCAACCCCTATCGAGCACCGGCCAATTCCGGTTCGCCTGGCAAGCGACCTGGAAGAAGACCAGGAAAATGACTAGTTTTTCAGCCCTTTAGTTAAGAATCCCTCTTAACTGGGGGCTTTTTTGATAGGATTTCCAAAGAAAAAGTTAAATTTTCCATTATTTGGTCTAAATTTATACCAATTTGAGTTTTAGGCTTGACCTCTGAGAAAAAAACGTCTATTATTCCTATTGCAAGCGCGAAAAATAAATTGGTTCAATCACTTAAATTGAACTAGACCAAAGGAGAACTTTTTATGTGCGGAATTGTCGGTGTAGTTGGCAAGCCAGCTAGAGACGTTGTATTAAATGGTTTGAAAAATCTGGAATACCGGGGCTATGACTCAGCCGGTATCTACTTAAACGACTTACAGGGTCATGAATACTTAACTAAGGCTGTTGGCCGCATTGCTAACTTGGAAGAAAAGCTGACTCCTGACGAACAAGGCGTAGTCGGCATCGGTCACACCCGCTGGGCTACTCACGGTCACCCAACCGTTGAAAACGCCCACCCTCACTACTCAGAAGATGGCCGCTTTTACCTGGTTCACAACGGCGTGATTGAAAACTACCTGGACTTAAAGGAAAAGTACCTGGAAGGCGTTCACTTCAAGAGTGAAACTGACACGGAAGTGGTCGTGCAATTGGTAGCCAAGATCGCTAAGGATGAAAACTTGGACGGCTTTTCCGCCTTCAAGAAGGCCTTGAAGCTGGTTAAGGGCTCATACGCCTTCTTGCTGGTTGACAACACCAAGCCTGACCACATCTACATCGCCAAGAACAAGTCCCCAATGATGCTGGGCCTAGGTGATGGCTTCAACATCATTGCGTCAGATGCGATTTCTGTTTTGGACCAAACCAAGACCTTCATCGCACTGAACGACGGCGACTGCGCTGACGTAACTAAGGACTCAATCGAAATCCAAGACTACGATGGCAATAAGGTTGAAAGAGAAAGCCACGTTTTGGATATCGACCCTAACGCCGCTTCCAAGGGCACTTACGAATTCTACATGCTGAAGGAAATCGACGAACAACCTGCAGTGATGCGCCGTTTGTCAACCGACTACTTGGATGAAAACGGCGAACCAGTCGTTGATCCGGCCATCGTGGACGCTGTTTCTGCCGCTGACCGGATTTACATCTTCGCTGCGGGTACCAGCTACCACGCTGGGCTGGTTGGTAAGGAAATTTTTGAAAAATTCACCGGCATCCCAACCGAAGTTGGCTACGCTTCCGAAGCGGGCTACCACTTCCCAATGATGTCCAAGCACCCATTCTTCATCTTCTTGACCCAGTCTGGTGAAACGGCTGACTCCCGCGTGGTTTTGACCGAAGCCAACAAGCGGAACATCCCAAGCTTGACCATGACCAACGTAGAAGGCTCTACTCTGTCAAGAGAAGCCAGTTACACCATGCTTTTGAATGCGGGTCCAGAAATTGCCGTTGCCTCTACCAAGGCCTACACTGCCCAAGTGGCTCTGCAAGCCATTTTGGCCAAGGCCGTTGGGGAAAAGTTGGGCGATGAAGACGCCAAGAACTGGAACCTGAAGCAAGGGCTCAGCTTAGCAGCTGAAGGCATCCAAGAAATCGTTGACGGCAAGGAAGAAATCGAAAAGCTGGCTAAGAAGTACCTGGTGCCTTCAAGAAACGCCTTCTACATCGGCCGTGGCATCGACCACGCCGTTGCCTTGGAAGGGGCCTTGAAGCTAAAGGAAGTTTCCTACATCCAAACCGAAGGCTTCGCTGCTGCTGAACTCAAGCACGGCACCATTTCCCTGATTGAAGACGGTACGCCAGTCATTGCCTTGATCAACGACCCAGTAACTGCTGACCTGACCCGGGGCAACATCCAAGAAGTTGCTTCTCGCGGGGCTAATGTGGTCACCATCGTGGGCAAGCAATTTGCTAAAGAAGGCGACAACATCGTCTTGCCAGAAATCGACTACTACCTGTCAGCCCTCTTGTCAGTAGTGCCAACGCAATTGCTGGCTTACTACGCCTCCAAGAACAAGGGCTTGGACGTGGACAAGCCAAGAAATCTGGCTAAGAGTGTGACGGTTGAATAAAATTTTTATGCAAAAAACGCAAGCAGAATGCATTAGCATTCTGCTTTTTTGTATCCGCTTTTTGGCAAAGCTTGTTATTTTTGCTACAATGTGACTGGTTACAGAGAAAAAGAGAGTAGGGTGAAAATGATCATTACAGAACGGCAAGAGCGGATCCTGCAGGGCCTAGTGGAAAACGGCGATGGGATCAGCTTGGCTGAACTAGAAAAAAGGCTGGATACTTCAAGGCGCACCCTGTACCGGGAGCTGGGACTGCTGCGGCCAGAACTGTCCAAGCTTGACTTAGCCATCAGCAATAAAAAGGGCTGTCTGACTTTAGCAGGGAGCCCTGAAGCAGTTGCCAAATTAGCCAGCGAAGTAAAAGGCAGCCAGGGGCAAGAAGAGATGAAGACTGAAGACCGGGCTAACGCCTTGGCAGTCTTGCTGCTGCTAGAAGATGAGCCAGTCAAGATTCTGTCTTTGGCAGACCAATTGGGGGTGTCCGAGGCCACGGTCCAGGCGGACCTGGATGCGGTCGACGACTCTTTAGACAAGTATGGCATCAAGCTTTTAAGAACCAAGGGCTTGGGCGTCAGCGTCGAAGCTGGGGAAGACTTGCGGCGGAAGGTTTTAGGTGGGATCCTCCTTAGCGAGATCAACGATTACCTCTTTTTTGACTATTTGGGAGATCCAGCTAAGGAAAAATCGGGCAACTTTTTTATCGACCTTTTGCCGAAGCAGCTCCTGGAAACCTGCTGGGAGGCCCTAAAGGCGGAAAAATTGTCCAAGTTCAGCCTCGAAACCGACTACCAGGAAATCGAGCTGATCCTGCTCTTTGCCTTGAGCATCATCCGCCTCAAAGCTGGCAAGCATGTGGATAAAAAGCAGGACAACCCCAATTTGAAGTACCAGTCCTACGTTTTTAACGTCTTTTCCCGCCTGAGCCAAGAAATTAAGTTAGAGCCGCCTCTTGAGGAAGTCCGCTTTCTAGCTTTGCAGGTGGAAAAGTGCGATTACCAAAGGCAGGACTTTGCCGGAGGAGATGAAGAGGTCGTGATCACCTTGCGGGTCAGCCAGTTTATCCAGGATGTGTCTGACCAGGTCCACTTTGACTTTGGCAAGAGCCCTCTTTTTATCAGGCGCTTGCAAAACCACATTCGAGGGCTGGTTGAGCACAGTTCTAAGCGCCTGCCTAATGTTAAAATCGAGACCCTGGACAATTTGACTACTTCTTTTCCAGAACTTTATGAGGCAATTAAAACGGCCTGGAGCGAGGACTTTCAGGATGCCATCAACCAGGCCGAACTGCAGCTGCTCTTGCTCTATTTTGCCAATGAATATAGCAACTATCGCCCGCAAGACAACCTGTCCGTCTTGGTCATTTGTGACAACGGTCTGGGGACCAGCGCCATCTTGGCCAGCCGTTTAAAAAAGGAAGTTGCGGAGATTCAAGCAGTCAAAACAGCGCGGGCCTCCGAAGTTGGCAAGCTTAACTTGAGCGATTACGACATTATTTTTTCCACCTTGAATTTGCCGGGCTTTCCCCGGGACTACCACCTGGTGTCGCCGCTCCTGTTAGGCAGCGAATTAGCTCAGGTGAAAAAGGATGTTGCTAACTATCTGGCCAAGTATAAAAAGCCAGCAGCCCACAAGCCCTTTAAAGCCCAGATTGTCCACCCCCAAAGCAGGCTGGCTGACCTAGCCAGGTCGGCCACTTTTTGCCAAAAGTTGCTGGAGGACTTGACCATTAAGGAGATTGACTACCCAGTTACTAGCACGAGCGATATGCTGACGGCGGTGATTGCCTTGGTGCCTGATGAATGCCTGAACAACCGGGCGGAGGTAATCGCCAAATTGCAGGCCCGGATCAAGCTGGCTCCCTTGGGCTTGCCGGGCAGCCAGTTAGCGCTGCTTCATACCAAGACCAGCGCTGTTAAAAAGCCTTTCTTTGCCTTTTATGACCTGAAGACGCCCCTCAAAATGGAGGCCATGGATCAAACTGAGATTGCAGTTAAAAGGCAGATGCTTTTTTTGGCACCGGAGGACCTCACGGCAGTTGAAGGGGATGTCTTGGGGATGATTTCCAGCATGCTGGTGGTTAGCGATGACCTGCTTAAGCTCTTTTCCACGGGCAGCAAGGAGGCAATTGCGAGCGCCATTGCCCGCCAGTACCTGGGCCAATTGGACCAATTGCTGGAGCCTTAATTATTTCAAATTATAAAACTAAATAGATGTCACAAATAGAAGTATGGCACTGGAAGCGGTGCCATACTTCTATTTTCTTTGCTTTGAAAGCGGAAACAGTGAGTAATACCATAAATGTGTAAGGTAAAAGTAAGTAAAGAGAGAATAAGGTTTTAGTATTTGAGGAGGAAAAGTTAATGTCCGAAACGCAGAGCAAGAGCTCAGTTAAGGCCAAAATCCAAAAGTTTGGGACCTTTCTATCGGGCATGATCATGCCGAACATCGGCGCGATCATCGCCTGGGGCTTCATGACCGCAATCTTCATGTCGCCTAACGGCTGGTTCCCAAACAAGTACGTGAACAGTTTTACCAGCTCCATGCTGTATTTTATGATTCCAATCTTGATCGCCTATACGGGCGGCAAGAACGTCTATGAAGAAAGAGGCGGGGTGGTTGGTGCCATCTCCGTTGTCGGGACCATCGTTTTAGGCTTCCCATGGGCGAGTCCTGTTGCCCAAGGGATCGTTTACCCGACCCTCTACCCATATGCGGCTAACAAGTCCACTGGCATCCCAATGTTCTTGGGGGCCATGATCATGGGGCCGCTCAGTGCTTGGTGCCTGAAGAAGTTTGATGAAAAATTCCAAGGCAAGGTCAAGGCTGGCTTTGAAATGATCTACAACAACTTCTCTCAAGGGATTATGGGGATGATCTTTGTTGCGATTAGCTACTTCTTGGTTGGGCCACTCCTGGTTATTTCTACTATCTGGATCGGTCACGGGGTTGACTGGATCATCACCCGCCACCTGTTGCCACTGGCCAACCTGGTCATCGAACCAGCCAAGGTCTTGTTCTTGAACAACGCCATTGGTAACGGGGTTTTGGTACCATTGGGGATCCAGCAAGCTGCCAAAGTCGGCAAGTCCGTTCTGTTCTTGATGGAATCCAACCCAGGCCCAGGTTTAGGGATCCTGCTGGCCTGCTCCATTTTTGGCAAGGGCTCAGCCAAGAGCTCCGCTCCAGGTGCCATCATCGTTCACTTCTTCGGCGGGGTTCACGAAATTTACTTCCCATACGTCTTGATGAAGCCAATGCTGCTCTTGGCAGCCATGGCCGGCGGCGTTACCGGGACCTTCTTGTTTAGTATCTTGGGCGGTGGTTTGACTGCCGCGGCCAGCCCTGGTTCCATCATTGCCATCTTGCTGGTTTCTGCTAAGAGTGCCTACTTCGGCAATATCGTCGGGGTCTTTGGTTCAGCAGCCGTTTCCTTTATCGTAGCTGCTCTGATCTACAAGATGGACAAGAGCGAAGATGGCGGCGACTTGGCAGCAGCCCAAGGGCAAATGAGCCAAATGAAGGCTGCTGCTAAGGGCCAAGCTGCGGCAGAAGAAGACAGCTCATCAGCTGAAACGACCGTTGCCAGCTACAAGGACGTCCAAAGAATCATCTTTGCCTGTGACGCTGGCATGGGGTCATCTGCGATGGGGGCTTCCCTGCTGCGGGACAAGGTGAAGAAAGCTGGACTTAACCTGCCAGTCACTAACACCGCTGTTAGAAACTTGAAGGACGAACCAGGTCTTTTGGTCATCACCCAAGAAGAATTGGCTGAACGGGCCAAGGAAAAGACGCCAAGCGCCTTGCACGTGGCCGTTGGCAACTTCCTCAGTACGCCAAAATATGACCAAGTCATCGCCCGCTTGAAGGCCGCTAGTCAAGCTGCTCCAGAAGCAGAAATTAAAGAAGAAAAGCAAAAGCAAGTAGACAAGTTAGCAAAGCAAAAACAGTTTGACTTTGACTTCGCCGCTGTCAAGGAAGTGGACTTTATCCGCCACGACCAGCATCGCGGGACGGTCACCATGGCCTCCTCCATGTTCAAGGATGCCATGAAGCAAGCTGGCAAGAAGACGCCGGTCAAGGCCGTGCGGATCAACGAATTGACCAATGATCCAAGTCACCTGGTCATCGCTACCCCAGCTGCCGCTAAGAACCTGGCCGTTCGCTACGACCAAATTCAAGTGGCAACGGTGAACGACTTGCTCAAGACGGATGAACTTAAGGGATTAATCGAAAAACTGAAGTAAGGAAGGCAACCATGAAACTACATAAAGAAATGATCAAGCTGAATCAGGATGTAGCGACTAGAGAAGAAGCCATCCGGATGGCCGGCCAGCTTTTAGTCGATAATGGCTGCGCTGAACCGGAATACATCGACGCCATGCTGGCCCGCAATGAAGACGTGTCCACCTACATGGGCAACTTCATCGCTATTCCTCACGGCACCGATGAAGGGAAGAAATACATTAAAAAGACTGGCATCTCTGTGGTCCAGATCCCGATGGGGGTGGACTTCAGCGACCCAGATACCGATGAAGAACAGCTGGTTACCGTGGTCTTTGGTATCGCGGGACTGGGCAATGAACACTTGCAGCTTTTGTCACAGATCGCGCTGTTTTGCAGCGACGTATCCAACGTGGCCAAGCTGGCAGACGCGCAAACGCCTGAAGAGATTATCAATTTGTTAGACAAGGTAGGAGAAAATTAACAATGAGAGCAGTACACTTTGGCGCAGGTAATATTGGACGTGGCTTTATTGGGGAAACCTTAGCCGCTAACGGCTTTGGCATCGACTTTGTCGATGTGAACGAAACGATCATTGACGCCTTGGTTGAACGGGGCGAATATGACATCCAATTAGCCGCTCCTGGTCAAAAAAAGATCCACGTTTCTGGCGTAACCGGCATTAACAATGCCAAGCACCCAGAAAAGGTTGTTGAAGCCATTAAGACGACCGACATGATCACGACCGCTATCGGCCCTAAGGTATTGAAGATCATCGCTCCGCTGATTGCGGAAGGCTTGACTGCGCGGGTTAAGGAAAATCACCAGCCATTAGATGTTGTGGCTTGTGAAAACATGATTGGGGGCTCCCAATTTTTGAAAGAAGAAGTCTACAAGCACTTGGATGACAGCGTCAAGGCTGACGTTGACAAGTACGTTGGCTTCCCCAACGCCGCCGTTGACCGGATCGTGCCGATTCAGCACCATGACGATCCACTGTTTGTTTCCGTCGAAGACTTTAAGGAATGGGTTATCGATGAAAGCCAAATGAAGAACAAGGACATCCGCTTAAAGGGCGTCCACTACGCACCAGACCTGGAGCCATACATTGAAAGAAAGCTCTTCTCCGTTAACACCGGTCATGCCACTGTGGCTTACACCGGCAAGACTTTGGGCTACAGCACCATTGGCGAAGCCGTTAAGGACGACCGGGTAGTTGACCAAGTGACCCGGGTCTTGGCTGAAACCAGATCGCTGCTTTTGGCCAAGTGGGACTTCACCAAAGCAGAACTAGAAGACTACCACGCTCAAGTCATCAACCGCTTCAAAAACCCATATATTTCAGATGACATCGCCCGCGTGGGCCGGACCCCA
This sequence comes from Lactobacillus equicursoris DSM 19284 = JCM 14600 = CIP 110162, assembly GCF_001434815.1. Taxonomy (GTDB): domain Bacteria; phylum Bacillota; class Bacilli; order Lactobacillales; family Lactobacillaceae; genus Lactobacillus; species Lactobacillus equicursoris. Next base: position 16,735 of record NZ_AZDU01000028.1, on the reverse strand, counting down.
ATCCGCAAGCTCGGCTATAATGAACGCTTCATTCGCCCAATCCGGGAACTGAAGGAACGCGGGCTTGACTACAGTGCTTTGTTGGAAACGGTCGGCAAGATCTACCACTTTGACGAACCACAAGACACTGAAAGTCAAAAGCTGATGCAGATGCTGAAAGATGAGCCAGTCAAGGACGTGGTCGTTGAAACCACGGGCTTAAAGGATGACCCAGACCTAGTTAACGAAATCGTCGCTTCCATCAAGGCAGCTGACTAGTTACCATTGTCATCTTCACAATTCCTTCCATTAAATAAAAACTTAAAAACAACCAAGTAAAAAGGCAATCACAAATGTGATTGCCTTTTGTTTGTTTATTTTGTAGAGGGTTAAGCCTTAGCCCGAATTACGCAGGCCTGAAGCCACCCCGTTGATGGTGATGTGGATGATCGATTCGTAGATGCCGCTCAAGGTTTCCTTGCGCCCGCGCTTGATCATTTCCAGCTGGATGTAGTTCAAGACGTTGAAGTAAGGCATCCGGTATTCCAAGCTGCTTTCCAGAGATGGGTTGTCTTCCAAAAGCTTGCTGTGGCCTTCGATCTGCAAGATGACTTCCTTGGTCAGCTGCCATTCCTTGTAGATGATGTCAAAAACCGTCTTGGTTGCTTCGTCTTCACACAGATCTGCGTATTGCTTGGCAATTTCCATGTTAGACTTGGACAAGACCATGTCGACGTTTGACAAAAGGGAGTGGAAGAATGGCCAGCCTTGGTACATCTTTTGCAGGTCTTCCAGGTTCTTTTCATCCTTGTCGATGAAGTGCTTGAAGGCAGACCCGACGCCGTACCAGCCTGGGAACATGACCCGGCTTTGGGACCAAGAGAAGACCCAAGGAATGGCTCTAAGTCCGGAGAATTCGGTAATCTTTTTTCTGGCAGCTGGCCGCGAGCCAATATTCAAGCTGGAAACTTCCTTGATTGGGGTTGCCTGGAAGAAGTAATCCTGGAAGTGGGGGTTGTCAAAAACCAGTTCCCGGTAGACCTTGTTGGAGTCATCGACGATTTCGTCCATGGAAGCCATGAAGTCTTGCACGTGGTCTTGGCTGACGACTTGCTTGGAAACCATCCGGTCAACGGCAGCAGAAACCAGCATTTCCAGGTTGTAGTAGGCAGCGTCCTTGTTGCCGTACTTGTTTTGGATGATTTCCCCTTGTTCAGTCGTCCGGATCCGGTCCTTGATGGAGCCAAATGGCTGAGAGGTGATGGCTTCGTATGATGGGCCGCCGCCCCGGCCAACCGTGCCGCCGCGCCCGTGCATGAAGGTAATCTTGATCCCCATGTCTTCGCCGATGGCGGTCAGTTCCTTTTGCGCCTTGTACAGGCTCCAGCAAGATGCCAGGTAGCCGCCGTCCTTGTTAGAGTCGGAGTAGCCCAGCATAATTTCTTGGTAGTTGCCCTTAGAAGCGACCCAGCGCTTGACGATATCAAAGTTCAAGTAGCGCTTCATGATGGCGCGGGAGTTTTGCAGGTCTTCCACCGTTTCAAACAGCGGTACGACTTGCACCCGGGCTTTTTCACTGTCCAAGAGGCCGAATTCTTTCAGCATGATGGCTTGTTCCAGCATGTCGGAGATGCTTTCCGTGTGGGAAATGATGTGCTGCTTGATGACGTTTTCGCCCAGGGTGTCTTTCAGCTTACGAGCAGTTTGGTAGATCTTTAATTCTTTTTGCAAAAGTTCTGACTTAGGAGCAGAGCTTGAGTGCAGGCTTCTTGGGTCATTGTTTAATTCGTTTAAAAGAACTTGGATCTTTTCTTCTTCAGACAGGTCTGAGTAGTTGCCGCAGATCTTGGCGCTCTGCAAGAGCTCAGCCACGCAGGCTTCGTTGACGCTAGAGTCTTGCCGCATGTCGATGGTAGCTAGGTGGAAGCCAAAGACGTCGATAGCTTCAAGAAGGTCATCGTATTCGCCACTGGTTACGGCTCGGTCATGGTTTTGGATGAGGGAGCGCTTGATGGCTTCCAGGTCTTCTTTAAAGGCAGCAGCGTCTTTATAAGCAGGCGCTTTTTCCGCATCTGCTTCTTTGACAACGCTTGCCTTAGAAGTCTTGCCTAAAAGGTCCTTTTCCGTGTGCACCAGGCGGGATTCAATGTAGTAAAAGGCCCGCCGGTAAGGTTCATTGACTCTGAACTGGGAGTTGTCGCCGGACAATTTAGACAGTTCGGCTACTTCTGGGGTTGGCTGCACGTAGGACGTGGAGATGGAAATGGTCCGGTAGAGGCTGTTGACCGCCTTGATGTAGTAGTCAAAAATAACTTCACTTTGGATAGTCGCACTCAGGCGCAGGGTTTCAGCAGACACGTAAGGGTTGCCGTCCCGGTCGCCACCGATCCACATCCCCATGGTGATTGGCGTTGCGCCATCAACGTTCAAGCCATGCTTGGCGGCCAGCTTTTTATAGTTGGCCGTCAGCTTGGTGATGGCTGGAATCAAGGAGTCTGGGTAGTAGACCATGACGTTCTTGATTTCGTTAGCCACCTTCAGCTTCTTTTCCCGAATGATGTCGGTTTGCATGATGATTTCGATGTAGCGGCGGAGCTGGTTGGTCCACTCGTCCCGGTCGATGGTGCCGGCGGTCACGTCGCGGTAGCGGCGGAGCAGGTTGTGGATCTTGTCCGTTAATTCCAAAATGGTCTTGCGCTGCACCTGGGTTGGGTGAGCCGTCAAAACTGGGACCACGTTAACGTGGCGCAGGATTTCAGCGGCATTTTCTTTTTCGGCAACCAGGTCAACCGTTGAAGACAGTTTGCCCAGGTAGTCTTGGTGGGTGTTGTTCAGCAGGTTGACTTCGCTGGCCAGGTCAACGTCTTCAGAGATGTTGATGAGCAGCGGCAGGGTGGCAAAGTAGCGGGCAACAACGATCATTTCCTGGTTGGACAAAGCTGCAATTTGGCTTTCCAGCTGGCTATGGTCTTGGCTGGCCGCAATCTTTACCAGGCCCTTGATCTTGGCGAATTCGTCATCGCCAACTAAGTGGCGGGTGCTTTCATCGAGCAGGTCGGTTAGGATCTGGACTTCTTCAGCAATAACCTGGTGGTTACTGTTGTTTTCGAGTTTCTTAGCAGTCACGAAAAACTTCCTCTCTCCTTACTAAGTTTTATGTAATAATGCTTTTTCTATATAATACGCCTTTTTTGATAAAAAATGAACTAGCTAATCATTCGTTTCTAACTTTTTGGATAAAAGACGAACTATTTTTTCTGAATTTCGGGTCAAAAATGGGGAAAAAGCCAAAAACGTTCGGACTAGATTCCTTTTAACAGGCTGGCCAGCATGACGATGAGGGGCACGCTGACGACGCTCATCAGGGTTGACAGGCAAAGGGCCCGCATGGGGAAGGCCACGGGGCGGTTTGCCAAGAGGCTCAGCATGACGATGAAGCCGGCAACTGGTGCGGCCGCCATGATGACCACGGCTAGGTAGGCGGTGTTAGACAAAGGAAAGAGGAGCAAGATGAAGGCCAGGCAGGTGGGCATGAGGTAGTTTCTTAAAAAGCAGATCAACCAGGCCTTTTGGTCCTTGTAAAAGTCTCCCTTGATAGCGCCCAGGTTAGACCCGATCACGATCATGCTGAGAGGCGTGTTGAGGCTGGCCACGTAAGAAATGGACTTGCCGACGACCGCTGGAAAGCGGAGAGTCGCCTTAGTCAAAAAGAGGACAAAGCCGATCACGGTCGCAATAATGTTGGGGTTGAGCAGGACTTTTCTGATGGTGTCGCTGATGGGTTCGCGCTCTTGGAAGCTGGAAATGCCGTGCGACCAGATGAAGATGTTGTTTAACACTAGGATGGGCACGGCAAAGAAGGTCCCCTTGCTGCCTAAGAGTGCCTGAATGAGGGGGATGCCGATGAAGCCACAGTTGTTATAAACCATGCCAAAGGCAATCAGCTCTTTGTCAGGATCTTTTTGGATCTTGGGAATTTTTAGCAAAAACAGGCTGCAGAGGATGGGGAAGATGTAGTTGATGGACCCGGCCAAAAAGGTCATGCCAAAGTCAACAACCAGGCTTTTAGTCGCCGGCCGCTCAAAGGCGTTAATGATCAGGCAGGGCCCCACGATGTAGACCAAAATGGCGGTTAGGTCCTTGCTGGTGTCGTCGTGGATCATCCCTTTTTTCCGGCAGAAGAAGCCGATGGCCATCAGGATGAACATGATGCAGATTTGCTGCAGGGAGATGAAGAAAGTCATTTTTCCTCCTTAAGAAACAAGATTATAAAAAGATTATAACCCCGTTTTTTAAGAAAAAGAAAAATTCGCTGAAATCCAAAATAAAAACAGCGAAATAATTGAAGCCGGGCGAACTTGCTGATATACTGATTTAGTCATAATGCAAGAAAACAAATCTAATAAATAACAGAAGAGGAAGCAAGTATTGATTACTGTAACAGATTTAAGTTTACAAATCGGCTCACGGACGCTCTACAGCGACGTAAATTTGAAGTTCACGCCCGGCAACTGCTACGGCATCATCGGTGCCAACGGCGCTGGTAAGTCGACTTTCTTAAAGCTGCTTGAAGGCAAGATGGAGCCAACTACCGGTACCATTGCCATTGGCCCCAACGAAAGAATGTCCAGCCTAAACCAGGACCACTTTGCCTTTGAAGACTATTCAGTAATGGAAACGGTCATCATGGGCCACCAAAAGCTCTACCAGGTCATGCAAGACCGCGATGCCTTGTACGCCAAGACCGAATTCAGCGAAGAAGATGGCGTTAAGGCGGCAGAACTGGAAACCGAATTTGCCGAATTGGACGGCTGGAACGCGGAATCCGACGCTTCTCAGCTCCTGCAATCAATGAGCATCGGCGAAGACATGCACCAAAAGCAGATGAGCGAGCTGGCCGAAAGCGACAAGGTGAAGGTTTTGCTGGCCCAAGCCTTGTTTGGCAACCCTGACATTTTGCTGCTCGACGAACCAACCAACGGTTTGGACGTCCACACCACGGCTTGGCTGGAAAACTTTTTGGCAGATTATGAAAACATCGTCTTGGTGGTTTCCCACGACCGTCACTTCTTAAACCAGGTCTGCACCCAGATGTGTGACGTTGACCGCGGGCAAATCAAGCTCTACGTCGGCAACTACGACTTTTGGTATGAATCAAGCAAGCTGGCTACTGAACTGGCCCGCCAGCAAAATGCTAAAAAAGAAGAGCAGATCAAGCAGCTGCAAGAATTCATTGCGCGCTTCTCTGCCAACGCTTCTAAGTCTAAGCAGGCCACTTCTAGAAAGAAGCAGCTGGACAAGATTACCTTGGACGACATCCAGCCTTCTAGCCGTAAGTACCCATACATCAAGTTTGAAATGAACCGAGACCTGGGCAACGACCTGCTCCGGGTGGACAACGTTTCTTACAAGTCCGGCGATGAAGTCCTTTTGGACAATGTGTCCTTCATCATCCGGCCGGGCGACAAGGTTGCCTTTTTGTCTAGAAACACCCGGGCTACCACGGCCTTGATGGAAATCATCGCTGGGCGGCTGGAACCAGATTCTGGGACTGTCACTTGGGGGCAAACGACCAGCTTCAACTACATGTCCCGCGACCTGAACGCCAACTTTGACAATGACGAACTGTCAATTTTGGACTGGCTCCGCCAATACGCTGACAAGGAACACGACGACAACACCTTCTTGCGCGGCTTTTTGGGCCGGATGCTGTTTAGCGGGGATGAAATTGAGAAGCAGATCAAGGTCTTGTCCGGGGGCGAAAAGGTTCGCTGCCAATTGTCCCGCATGATGCTGGAAGCTGCCAACGTCTTGGTCATGGATGACCCAACCAACCACTTGGACCTGGAATCCATCACCGCTTTGAACGAAGCCATGGAAAACTACCCAGGCTCCATCCTGTTTACCTCTCACGACCACGAATTCATTCAAACCATTGCCAACCACATTATCGAAGTTGGTCCTAAAGGCGTCGTTGCCCGGGCTGACATCAGCTACGACGACTTCTTGGCTCACCCAACAGTGCAAGAGCAGGTAGCTGCGATTTATTAGTTAAGATGAAAAAAGTCCTGACCGCTATGTGCGGTCAGGACTTTTTTGCTTTTTTAAATTAACCGGGCGATGGTGATGATGAACAAGGATAAGAGGTTGAGGCCGAGCAAGCTGGATGCGATTGTCACTGGGGCGATCATCAGCCCGGCCGTCAAGAGCAGCAAGACGGCGATGGCCATCAAGGCAGCGTGTTCGCCAATCTTGTTGATGTCAAGGGCCAGCCAGCCTTCAAAGAGGAGGCTGACCAGGAAAAGGCCAGTGCCAAAGATGGTTGGCATCATGGCGGTTACGCCTACCAGGCTGGCGGAGTAGATTAGGTCAGCCAAGTGGACGAAGGACAAGATGGCTAAAAAGATGCTGATGCACAGGGCTGCGACCTGCATCACGCGAATGACGAACTTCAACTGATTCACCTCACTGTTTGAGTGACGATATGCTTCCATTTTTATAGCCTCACTTAGATTGATTACAGTACTTTTTTATCTTTCGCTTAGAGTATAAAGCATCAAATCTATTTGAGCAAATCAATAAAAGAAGTTGAAACTAGCTATCATTTTCTAACTTTTTTACCAGGATAGTTTTACACTTTTGCCAAACTGTAACCATTTTGACTTTTCCACAACTTTTTTCGGTAAAATTCCGATTTTTAGCGTAATAACAAGTAGAGGCACTTTTTTCGGAGGTGATTTTTATGAAAAAAGCCTTGATAAATAACTGGTTTAGTTTGGGCGCGGACAATGGCGCGGCAGTTAGCTCGGCAATCGCGGCCGAGCAGCTGGTCAACCCGGACTATGACCGTTCACGGCAGCTGTCGTGCGAAAATGCCGCAGGCTTGCGCTGGGTCAACGGTGTCTTGAAGCAGGCTGGCGACTTTTTGGGGCCGGTTTTAACGCAGGCCCAGCTGGAGCATACGGAAAACTTGCTAGCCGGGGATGCCGGCGAGCAGGAGGTCAGGCAGCTAGTTTGCAAGCTGCGCGGCTCGTCTTTTGTGGACCAGCACGATGTCCTTTTGCCCTATGAGTACGGTGAGCCGGGCCGGCGGACTTTTGCCAACCAGATCGACAGCTTGGTAATCTGCAGCAGCGGCATTTACTGCTTGGAGGTGAAGACCCGGAATGTGAAAGGGACTGTGTTTGACTTCCAGGACCTGGCGCCTGGCATTTACGATCAGATCAGCTACCACCAAGCTGCAGTGCAAGCGGCTCTAGAAGCGGCCGGCTGCGCGGTCGACCCCAATTTGATCAAAAGCATCGTTGTGGTCGTGGACCGCGGCGGCAAGCCCAAGCTGACTTTTAAAAATCAGCAGTTCTTGGTGGAGCATGGCGCGCGGGTGGTCGGGCTAGACGGGCCGAGCCATCTGCTCAGCAGGGGCTTTGACAAGTGCTGGCTTTCAGTTAGCGATGTGCAAAATCTGGAGCGGTTGATCTTGGCGCGCCGCCTGCGCGATCCGCGGTATTACTCGGAGAACGTCTGCTTTAACCTGACGCCGGGATTGCTGAACCAGGTCCGGCTGCTGGACATGGAGCACCGCTTTGGCGTGCCGGTTGAGCAGAACGTGACCTACAATGCGGCCTTGAACGATCTGTCTATGGCGGGTCTGAGCGGCAGTCAGCAGAACTTTTTCTGGCTGATCGTCGGGCAGCTGTTTCGTAATGCTGGTCAGCCGGTCGTGTTGACCGCGCGCGAGCTGAAAAAGATGGGGGATTATCGGAGCAATGAGGTGAACCAGTTTAATAAGGCAATGTCAGGTTTAGCTGCGGTGATGTGGACTATGCCATTTTTTGCGAGCGCGGAATATGAGTCGAGGAAACTGGCAGTCACGTTAAAGAGACAATACGTGCCTACTTTTTCTATGTATTCATCAGAAAGCATCTCGTGGAATAATCTTTTATTTAGAAAGATTGGAAATAAATTTGGCAAGACTTTGTTTAGAAAACTAGTTCAGTGTGCAAATGACGGGTATTGCGCGCTACCAATTCAAGATCTTCGACATTTATTGGGTGTGCCAAAAGGCTATCGGAATAATCAGATTTTGAAACAGATCGATGATTCTATGATATATCTAGCTCCATTTTTTGAAAACTTGGGATATCGGATCGAACGTGGGAAGTCTCGGCGGATTATAGGAATTAACTTTAGTTTCAAACGCTGCAATCCACGATTCCTGCTATCTTTAGAGCACGAAGAGAAGTATTTGCGGAATATTGCTACAAATTCGTGTTTGACACCGCCAGATAAGAAGCATGCGAAGGAGATTTTTATTAAAAATTATCTGAGATAGATGGTCTTGATGGGTTAGATTCCCAAAACTATGCAACACTTAAAAAAAGTATCCCAAAACTATGCAACACTCCTAAAAAACATCCCAAAATTCTGCATCACTACTAAAAAATGAGCAAAAACTCCATTGCAGGCAAAATATTATGTTAACTAAAATGATCATTTTGGATTTCTGAGAAAATTCTAGTGGTTAGATTGATATTTTTAAGCAAGATTTTGCTAAAAAGTTGAAGTGTTGCATAGAATTGGGATGTTATTTTAGAGTGATGCAGAAAATTGGGATCTTTTTCTGGAGTCATGCAGAAAAAAGGGATTCTGACCTCGGATGCAGCATCGAAATTAGGAAATTTCACCGAGGGGGCTTTTTTTAAAAAATCCCCAAGTAAAAATACTTCCTCCAAGCAGTCCACAGTTCTCTTGCCAAGCCCCAAAGACCCCCACCGCGCCCAAAAAAGTCCAAGATCCCGCAGGATCTTGGACTTTCGTCATCTAAAAACTAAATATTGCGTAAAATGTTGACCCGGTACAAAAGCAGGTTCAGCACCACGATCATGCTCGTTACCAAGAAGACAGCGCTATAGCCAAAGTGGGCAGAGACCGTCGACCCGATCAAGGGACCAAAAATATTGCCGATATACATGGCGCTTTGATTCCAGCTGAATACCCGGCTGGTCAGCTGCCGCGGGCTGTACTTGGTCAGCATGGTCTGCACCTGCGGGAAGAGGCAGGCGTCGGTAAAGCCGATCAAAAAGCGGCAGATGCCCAGCTCAACCGTGTTCCGGACAAAGGCGGTCAAGAAGAAGAGGATGATGGACCCGATCAGCCCGCCCAAAATAATCTTGTGAGTTCCGATCCGGTCGCCCAGCCCCCCGAAGTAAGAGGCAGCTGCCACGGTCGCGATCCCCGGCAAGGCGGCGATGACCCCGCTGACGAAGACGACCTGGCCGGCGCCGTGCATCAAGCTCCGCACGTACAAGGAGACGATCGGGTTAATCGAGTTGTTAGCCGCCTGGATGATCAAGGTGGTGAGCAGCAGCCCCACAATCAGCTGGCCGCTCTTAAACTGCTTGATAGTGTCCTTGAAATTGCCCCGCTCCTCGCTTTTGATCGGCACGAAGTCATCTTCATGGATAAAAAGAATCGATAAAACAAAGCAGGTAAAGAGCAGGGCACCGGTGATGAAGAAGGTCACCCGGTAGCTGAAGACTTGGGAGAGTGCCCCGCCGGCAAAAGGCCCCAGCAGCTGCCCGCCGGTCGTGCAGGAACTCATGATGCCAAGAGCCTTGCCACTCTTGTGCTTGGGCGTTTCGGCCGCCACCAAGGCATTAGAGTTAGAGATAAAGCCGGCAAAAACCCCCTGCATCCCCCGCAAGAAGAGCAGCTGCCAGACATTTTGAGCAACCCCCATCAAGGTGAAGACGATGGCCATGCCCAGGGAAGCCCGCAGGATCATTGGTTTGCGGCCCTTTTTGTCAGCCAGCTTGCCCCAGATCGGCGATACCAGCGCGGCAACCACGTAAACGGCTGAGAAGACGGTCCCGGACCAAAAACTCAGCTCCTGATGGGTAAACTTGCCCAGGGTGTCGATGTATAGCGACAAGAATGGCGTGATTTCTGAGAAGGCGATTCCGGCTAAAAAGACGCTGACAGCCGAAACGCGCAGGTTTTTTTTCCATACGGGCGTTTTTTCCACTTTAAGACCTTCTTTACATAATCCCAATATTTTTTTACATCTAGTTAACCTTACACCCGGTAAAAAATTAGTCAAGAAAAAAGGCTATCTTTAAAGAAGATAGCCTTTTCACCTAAGTATTAACGGTCGTCGCTTAACATGCCAAAAATTTGCAAGAGCTCGATAAAGAGGTTGAGGAAGTCCAGGTAGAGGGTCAAGGCGCCATTTACGGCCAGACCCAGTTCTGGTACCTGGCTGCCGTATTCCAGGTAAATTTGCTTCATCTTTTGGGCGTCATAAGCAGTCAGGGCGGTGAAGATGACCACGCCGATGATGGAGAAGACGAAGGTGGCAGCACTGCTTCTTAAGAAGACATTAACCAGACTGGCCACGATCAAGCCCCAGAGGGCGGCGGAAGCGTAAGCGCCAAAGTTGTCTAGGTTCTTCTTGGTCACGCTCCCGTAAAGAGCCATGCCGACAAAGACTGCGGCGGCGCTGACAAAGGCCCCGCCGATTTGGGCGCCGGTGTAGACGTAGGCGATCGGCGCTAAGGTCAAGCCGTAGACCACCGCCATCAGCATTAGTAAAAAGAAGCTAGTGGTTGGCTTGCGGGTGGCCTGGAAGCTGATCCCTAGGCAAAGGCCGACAGGGACGAACATCAAAATCCACAAAACGGCTGGCCGGCCGGCGACTAAACTCAGGTAGCTCTTAGCAAAAACGGTCGTGGCCAGGTAGGCAGTCAAGGCTGATACGAGGACCGCCAAGCCCATGATGGAATACATTTTGGTTAAAAAGCCGTTCAGGGCGGTCACGTCAACGACGTGGCGGCGCTCTGGCTCAGGTTGTGCATTAAACATTTTTCATTCTCTTTTCTATTTTTGCTTCGTGAATATAACATTATCACAGCCTAGGGGAAAAGCAAGCTAAAGGCTTTTTAAAAGCAAAAACATAAGAAAAACGTAAGAATTTTGCCGGGAGCCAGGCTTAGCCGTTGAAGAAAGCGGGTGAAAAGTTCAAAATAGATAACTAGATAGTTAAGGAGGCAAACATGCAAGAAAAATTTGACGATCGACCAATTGGCGTTTTTGACTCAGGCCAAGGCGGCCTTACCGTGTTAAGCCGCCTGGTTGACCTCATGCCAAACGAGGACTACGTCTTTTATGGCGATTCAGCCCATGCTCCTTATGGGGTCAAGACGCCCGAAGAAGTTTACCAGTTGACCAAGCAGGTCATTGATGAATTGATTAAAAAAGATCACGTAAAGGCCGTGATGATCGCCTGCAACACGGCGACCAGCGTCGCTGCGGACCGCCTGCGCCGGGAATACGACCTGCCAATTATCGGTATCGAGCCAGCGGTTAAGCCCGCCGTTCAAGAAAACGCCGGGACAGTCGTCGCGATGGCGACGCCGCTGACCTTAAAGGCGCCGAAGTTTAACGATTTAGCCGCTAAATATGCCAAAAAGGATCAGGTAGTCAAGGTGCCGGCGCCCAAATTGGTAGAGCTGGTAGAAGACGGGCAAATGGATACCCCAGCCGTCTACGATTACCTGCATGGCTTGCTCGACCCTTACGCTGGCCAAACGGACGGCGTGGTCTTGGGCTGCACCCACTTTCCTTTTGCCAAAAAGGCTATCAAGAACATTTTAGGGCCTAAGACCAAGGTCTACGACGGGGCCATTGGGGCGGCTGAAGAAGTCAAAAGGCAGCTGGCTAAGCGGGGCGAATTAACCGATCGCACCGAGCCAGGCGAAATCAGCTTTAAAAATAGCAAGCCAGGTGCCGGGAAGCTGAGCCAAAAGCTTTTTCAGATTTACCGGCAAGATTGCCAATAATTCCGGGCTATCAGGCTAATTCTTTGCTAGAATTGACTTAGTAAGTAGAAGTTTTTTCAATAGATAGGAGACACCATGCAAAAACCAGCAGAATGTACCACCATCTTGGTGGGTAAAGACGCCACCATTGACGGCTCAACCATGATCGCTAGAAGCGAAGACGGCGGCAGCACCATCATCCCTGAAGCCTTCATTACCGTGAACCCAGAAGACCAGCCAAAGCACTACCAAAGCGTGATCAGCAAGCAAAAGATTGACGACGAAGACTTGCTGCCAAACCCAATGCGCTACACTAGCGCCCCAGATGCCTCTGGCAAGCACGGTGTATGGGCCGCAGCCGGCATCAACGAAGCAACCGTTGCCATGACTGCAACTGAAACCATCACCACCAACTCCCGCATCCAAGGGATTGACCCACTGCTTGAAGAAGGGGGCCTGGGCGAAGAAGACTTCGTAACCCTGACTCTGCCTTACATCAAGTCCGCCCGTGAAGGCGTTAAGCGCCTGGGCTACCTGGTGGAAAAGTACGGCACTTATGAAATGAACGGGTCCGCCTTTGCTGACCACGACGAAGTTTGGTACATCGAAACCATCGGCGGCCACCACTGGGCTGCTCGCCGGATTCCAGACGATGCCTATGTAGCAGCGCCAAACCGCCTGAACATCGACTTCTTCGACTTTAAGGACGAAGAAAACTTCATGTGCTCAAGCGACCTCCTCGACTTGATCGAAAAGTACCACCTGAACCCTGACTACCAAGGCTACAACCTCCGTCACATTTTTGGCTCATCAACCATCAAGGATGCTCACTACAACAACCCTCGTGCTTGGTACATCCACCGCTACTTTGACCCAGAATGGGAAGGCACGCCAGCTGACCAAGACCAGCCTTTCATCACTTACGCTAAGAAAAAGATTTCTCCAGAAGACATCAAGTTCCTGGAAAGCTCCCACTACCAAGACACCCCATACGATGTCTACTCAACCACCAATACCGATGCTGAGAAAAAGCTTTTTAGACCAATCGGCATCAACCGGAACTTTGAAACCCATATCTTGCAGATCAGAAACGATGTGCCAGAAGGCTTGGCCGGCGTACAGTGGCTGGCCTTTGGCCCGAACACCTTCAACGTCTTTGTGCCATTCTACACGAATGTGACGACGACGCCAGCTTCCTTCCAGACTGGTCCAAAGTTTGACCTGTCAAAAATTTTCTGGGTCAACAAGCTGAACGCCCAGCTCGGCGACACCAACTACAAGGTTTACTCAGCCTTGGAACAAGCCTTTGAAGAAAAGACCATGGCTAAGCTGCGCAAGATCGAAAATGAAACCGACGAAGCTGCCAAGAACTTGACGGGCAAGGACCTGCAAGAAAAGCTGGAAGAAGCCAACCAGAAGATGGCTGACCTAACCTACAAGGCTTCCGTTGACTTGACCGGGGAAATGGTGGAAACTGGCCACGGCTTGATGAAGCTGAAGTACGACTTGTTAGACTAATTTTTTAGGGGAGAAAAATGGAGAAACAAGCAGAAATCGAGATGCTGAAGGCTTTTTCCAATGCCAATGCCACATCTGGCTTTGAAAATGAATTCGTGGATCTCTTTAGTAAAACGGTCAAGGACTACGCCGATGTCGAAGTCGACGGGATGCTGAACGTTTACGCCTCTAAAAAAGAAAACACGGGCAAGCGGCCCGTCATCCAGCTAGATGCCCACTCAGACGCGGTCGGCTTTTTGACCCAGGCGATCCGGCCAAACGGCTTGATCAAGTTCGTGACCCTGGGCGGCTGGAACAATGTTATTTTGCCTGGCCTCAAGGTCAAGGTGCGTAGCCGTGCCGGCGAATACATTCCGGGCGTAATCGCCTTGAAGCCGCCGCACTTTATGAGCGAGGCTGAGCGCAATTCCGTGCCAAAGGTGGCCGACTTGTCTATCGACGTTGGCTCTAGCAGCCGGGAAGAGACCATCAAGGACTATCAAATCGACACAGGCTGCCCGATCTTCGTCGATGCCGAGTGTCAGTACAATGAAAAAACGGGCCTCTTTTTTGGCAAGGACTTTGACGACCGCTTCGGCGCTGCTGCCATGGCGGATGTCTTGGAAAATCTCAAGGGTGAAGAGGTCAACTTCGATGTCGTTGCGGCCTTGTCTAGCCAAGAAGAAGTTGGCCTGCGCGGGGCCTATGTCACGGCCCGCAAGGTTAAGCCCGACCTGTGCCTGGTTTTGGAAAGCTGCCCGGCCGACGACACCTTTGAACCGGAATGGCTGTCCCAAACGGGCCTCAAGCGTGGTCCGATGCTCCGTGACATGGACGTAACCTTTTTGCCAAACCCAGCCTTCCAGCAATATGCCTGCGACTTGGCTGACAAAAATGGCATTCCTTACACCCGGTCTGTCAGAACGGGCGGAGGCCAAGACGGCGCGGCTATCTACTACGAAAACGGCGCGCCAACCATCGTCATCGGGATTCCGGTCCGCTACGAGCACTCACCGTACTGCTTCAGCGCCTACCATGACTACAAGGCAGCGGTTGACCTGGCCTTGGCCATCATCCGGGACATCGATGAAGAAAAATTAGCTTCCTTTAAGCAATTTTAGTTAGTAAAAAACTTTTTATTAATTTAGTTTAGTTAATAAAAAATCTTGTATCCGTTCGCAATTAATGCTACAATGTAGGTTGTCAAATCAAATAACGAACTAAGCCACTAGGGGTGCGAAAGCTGAGATGACGAAAGTCGACCCTTTGAACCTGAACAAGGTAATTCTTGCGTAAGGGAAGTGCAATTACAAGGATTGTGAAGCTCCTAGCCGGCTAGTGATAGTTGGATGGGAGTTTTTTTATGTTAAAAAGAGAAGGAAAATGGAATGTAAAAGCGGTTATCTTGATCGCCTTGATCGGGATTATCATGGGGGTTGTCTACACCTATGTTTTTAATCCACTCTACAACTCAACCAAGTTCGCTTTGAACTTCGTGGGCTTGGGACCTTTGGCTGACGAAATCTATTCTGGCCTTTGGTACATGGCGGCACCGCTTGCGATGTACTTCGTGCCAACCATCGGGTCAGGCTTGATTGGTGAAACCCTAGCAGCCACGGTTGAAATGGCCTTTGGTGGCCAGTGGGGGGCCTTGACTATTATCGAAGGGGCTGTGCAAGGCGCCTTTAACGAAATTGGCTTTTTCCCGAAAAAGGAACGCTACGACCGCTACAGCTGGACCAGCCTGATCATTGGTGCCATCTGCTGCCACATTGCGGCCTTTGTAATGTGCTACTTCCTGTACGGCTGGAGCGCTTATAAGCCAGTTTTGCTGATCGAAATGTTCATCGCTGGGCTGATCTCTTCAGTCGTTTTCGATGCCGTGCTGGTCAAGCTGATCACCAAGTTGTTTGACAAGGCTATGGCCTAGTTAGGTACAAAGCCGCGCTTTCGAGCGCGGCTTTTTTATTTTGGTCTGGGTGGTGCGGCGCCGGTGTGGCTGGAGGTGCTGTGGCGTTGGCGGTGCGCCCCCAAAGTATGTCAACCGGTATGGATTTTGGTGAAATACGCCCCCGAAGCATGTCAACCGGTATGGATTTTGGTAAAAATCGCCCCCAAAGTATGTCAACCGGTATAGATTTTGGTGAAATACGCCCTCAAAGTATGTCAACCGGTGTGGAATTTTGGCAAATTTTGCCCCCAAAGTATGTCAACCGGTGTGGATTTTGGCGAATTTTGCCCCCGAAGTATGTCAACCGGTATGGATTTTGGCGAAATTTGCCCCCGAAGTATGTCAACCAGTGTGGGATTTGGTAAAAATCCCCCCAAAAGTATGTCAACTGGGTCGATTTTTGGCGAAATTTGCCCCCAAAGTATGTCAACCGGTATGGATTTTGGCAAAATTTGCCCCCAAAGTATGTCAACCGGGTCGATTTTTGGCGAAAAACGCCCCCAAAGTATGTCAACCAAAATCGGTTGAGTCAAAACGGGGGCGAAAAAAGTGAAAAAGCTGCCTGGTTGAGTCAAATCGGGGTCGAAAAAGCGACAAAACGATCCCGGTTGAGTCAACTTGGGGGCGAAAGAGCGACAAAACGAGCCCGGTTGAGTCAAAAGGGGGGCGAAAAATCGTCAAAACGAGTCCGGTTGAGTCAAAACGGGGGCGAAAAATCGTCAAAACGGAGTCGGTTGAGTCAACTTGGGGGCGAAAAAGCGTCAAAATGAGTTCGGTTGAGTCAAAAGGGGGGCGAAAAAGCGACAAAACGATCCCGGTTGAGTCAAAAGGGGGGCGAAAAAAGTGAAAAAGCTGCCCGGTTGAGTCAAAACGGGGGCGAAAAAAGTGAAAAAGCTGCCCGGTTGAGTCAAAACGGGGGCGAAAAAAGTGAAAAAGCTGCCCGGTTGAGTCAAAACGGGGGCGAAAAAAGTGAAAAAGCTGCCCGGTTGAGTCAAAACGGGGGCGAAAAAAGTGAAAAAGCTGCCCGGTTGAGTCAAAACGGGGGCGAAAAAAGTGAAAAAGCTGCCCGGTTGAGTCAAAACGGGGGCGAAAAAAGTGAAAAAGCTGCCCGGTTGAGTCAAAACGGGGGCGAAAAAAGTGAAAAAGCTGCCCGGTTGAGTCAAAACGGGGGCGAAAAAAGTGAAAAAGCTGCCCGGTTGAGTCAAAACGGGGGCGAAAAAGCGTTAAAACGAGCCCGGCTGAGTCAAATTGGGGGCGAAAAAAGTGAAAAAGCTGCCCGGTTGAGTCAAAACAGGGGAGGGATGCACACAGACTGACTCAAGTAATCGAATGAACGTCCCGAAATTTACTCAACTAGACCCTTTTTTAGAAAAAAGCTGCACAAAATCCTACTCAAGTAATCCAAGCCGTGGCCCAAAACTTACTCAACTGGCAACCGATCGACCTCAGTTGAGTAAGATTATGAGCAGCTTTTGCCACAGTTGAGTAAGAT
>NZ_AZDU01000027.1 GCF_001434815.1 Lactobacillus equicursoris DSM 19284 = JCM 14600 = CIP 110162 | reverse complement strand
AAGTCAATGCCTTAACTTAATGACATTGCCCCGCTGGGGATGCCTTTATCTACCTATGCCCGGCCCTTGTAAGTACCTTCCAAGGTGTTGATTACCAATTCGTCGCCTTCGTTGATGAAGTCTGGAACCGTCACTACCAAGCCCGTTTCCATGGTAGCTGGCTTGCCGCCAGCGGCTGCAGTTGCGCCCTTGATGCCTGGCTGGGTTTCCACAACCTTCATGGTCACCGTTGATGGCAATTGCACTGCCAACAGTTCGCCGGCTTCCGTAAATTCCAGGATAACCTCGATGTTTGGCATCAAGTACTTGACGTCGTCGCCCAGTTGGTCAGCGGAAATAGCGTATTGTTCATAAGTTTCCGTGTCCATAAAGTTATAGCTGTCGCCTTCAGCGTACAGGTATTGGGCATTCTTCTTGACCAGTTCCACCAGGTCAATCTTTTCACTTGGCCGCATGGTCTTGTGGATCACGCTGCCGGCGCGGACGTCGCGCAGGTCCATCTGCATGACCGTGTTGCCCTTGCCTGGCTTGTGGTGGTTGGCACCCAAAACCAGCATCAGCTTGCCGCCGTCGTCAAAGACCATACCCTTTTTCAGTTCAATTGCTTGCATGTTAAAAAATCTCCTTAAATTTGTAAATAATACCGCCATCCATTATAACAGTTAAAAGCTTCGAAGGTAAATTTTGTCAATTAAGTGCCCTTCCACCTTGTGCAAAATCAGGTTAGCCCGCTCCTTGGTCGGCGCGATATATTGGCGGAGGTTGACCAGGTTGACCATCTGCCAGGTTTCTTCAGCCAGCTGCATAGCCTCCTCTTCTGGGCCATTGGCCAGGTCATAGTAAAAGTTGCTTGGATCATCTTTCTTCATTTTCATGATCTTTTTAAAACGCTGCATGTACCACTTTTCAATCAAATCTTCGTCGGCATCAATATAAATGGAAAAGTCGAAAAAGTCGCTGGTGACCAGCTGGCCGCTTTCCGGCAATTGCAGGGTGTTGATCCCTTCGATGATCAAGATGTCTGGCTGGTTCACGTGGCCATATTGCCCGGGCACAATATCGCTTAGTTCTTGAGAATACAAAGGATAAACGACATCCTTTTTACCAGAAACGACGTCTCGCAAAAAGTCCCGCAACATCTGCATGTTGTAGCTTTCTGGGAAACCCTTGCGGGGCATCAGCTTCCGCCGCTCTAGTTCTGCATTTGGGTAAATAAAGCCGTCAGTCGTCATCATCTGCGTCTTAAGAGCCGGGTAATACCGGGTCAAGAGCAGCTGCAAGAGCCGCGCTGTCGTCGACTTCCCCACGGCTACCGATCCCGAAATTCCAATTACATAAGGAAGCTTTGGCAAATCCCTTTTTAAAAAAGCAGCCTTCTTGGCCATTGTTTCTCGCTTTTGCTCATAGGCCAGGTTTAGATAGGTCAAGAGGGTTTCGTAGATCTCATCGACGTCTTTCACATCTAGTTCGTCGCCCAGTGACTTGACCTTGGCCAGGTCCTCATTGCTGACCGCTAATTTCACCTTGGGCGTCAGGTCTGCCCAAGCCTGTCTCGAAAATTCTGAATAATTTCTCATCATAATATTTGTCCTTTACTCAGTCTTATTCTATTATAGAGGACATAAACAGTATTTTTAACAAACTTTGATAATTTTTTAACAAGGTGAAGCCTATGAAAAAAGTACTTTTATTCGGTGATTCAATCTTTAACGCCTACGACGGCAGCCGGGACACGACCCGCCTGACCGACGCTTTGAAAAAGCGGCTGGGGGACGACTACGAAATCGTCAACGTCTCAACCAGCGGGGCAACGACGGCTGACGTTTTGCCGCGCGTAGACAGCCTGCCAGCCTGCGACGTCTTGGTAGTGGAATTCGGCACCAACGACGCCTCAAACGACTGGGGTATCAGCTTATATGATTACCAGGAAAATCTGGAAAGCCTGCTGAAAAAGGCCCAAAAGGTGACCGGGGCTAGCGACACGATCGTCCTGTCCCCGTCCATGCCGGACTTTAATAACCCAGAGATCAGCAAGTTCTATAGCTTGGAAGGACTGGACCAATACGCCGAAGCTGCGCAAAGGGATGCCGGCAAGACCAACTCCTTCTTCTTTGACCTAACCCACAAGATGGAACGACTGCAAGATTTGCCTTCCTTCTTGACGGAAGATGGTCAACACTACAGCGAAAAGGGGATTTCCTGGCTAGCCGACGTTCTTACGAACGAAATTGCTAATTTAGATTAAAAACAAAAAGACTCGAGCATCCGCTCAAGTCTTTTTACTTACCTAAATAATTGCTCTTCTTGCCAAACCACTTCTGGTTGATCTTGGCTAATTCCCCACTCTTTTGCAGGTCAGCCAGGGCCTGATTGATCTTCTTTCGTAAAGTTTTGTCGCCTTTTCTTAACCCCACTGCAAAGAGGTCGGTTGGCACATCCTGGTTGATGATTTCTTTGTAAGAAGCAGAATCGGCCTCGTGCTGGATGTAGTATTCCGCATAGGTTTCGTCTAGCAAAATCCCCTGAATTCGTCCGGCATTCAAGTCCAAAAAGGCTGACGGAATCGTATCGTACAAGACGCTGTCTTTATGAGGCAGCGTTTTTTGCTTGCCTTCCAGCCAAATCTGGGCCGTCGACCCGCTTTGTACGCCCACGCTCTTGCCCTGCATCTGGCTAAAAGTCTTGATGCCGCTGCTCTTCTTTACTACCAAAACCTGCCGGTTTTCCAGGTAGCTTCTAGAAAAAGCCACCTTCTTCTTCCGGCTGGCTGTCACGCTGTAGCCATTCCACAGGGCGTCGATGGTTCCGTTGCGAAGCTCCGTTTCCTTCATGGACCAGTCGATGGTTTGAAAGTCGGCTTTTAAGCCGAGCTGCTTGCAGACCGCCTTGGCTAAGTCGATATCGTAGCCAACCAGCTGCCCATTTTTCTCCCGAAAGCCCATGGGCACGAAGGTATCGTCAAGGCCAATCACCAAGGTCCCCCGCTGCTTAATCTTGGCCCAGGTATCGGTCGTATTGGCCCTTTCCGTTAGATTGCTGCAAGCCGCCGTCAGGGTAAGGCAGAAAAGCAAGGCGACTAGCGCTAATTTTTTGACCCACTTCATCTTAACCCTCCAGTGGCTTAACTTCTAAGACCTGATCAGCGACTTTTTTAGCAAAGTCCATGTCGTGGGTGATGATCAGCTGGGTCAAGCCAGAATCCTTCAAGCTCAAGATCAGTTCTGCCACCTGGTCTCTTAAGGCTGGGTCCAAGGCACTGGTTGGCTCATCGTAGCAAAGCATCTTAGGCTGCATGGCCAGCGCCCGCGCAATGGCCACCCGCTGCTTTTGACCGCCGGAGAGCTGGTAAGGATACAAATTGCCTTTATCGGCCATCTGCAATTTGCCTAACAGCTCTCTAGCCTCTTTTTCTGCTTCAGCCTTGTCCTTTTTCAAGGCTAATTGAGGAGCCAGAGTAATATTGTCAATTACGGATAGGTTGGGAAAAAGGTTAAAGTCCTGGAAAACGACGCCGACCGCGCCTCGGTCTTCACCGCTCAGCTGGTAAGTCTGCCCGCCCAGGGTCATGGTGCCGGCGTCCGCCGTTTCTAGTCCTGCGATAATCCGCAAGAGGGTGGTCTTGCCAGCCCCTGATGGCCCCACCACCGTCAGGATTTCCCCATCAGCTAAGGTGAAGCTGATGTTTTTTAAAATTTGTCTGTTGCCAAAAGACTTGGCTAAGTTGCTTACTTCTAACATTTTCCTGCCCTCCTATCTGTAGTATGAGTAGTGCTTTTCTAGTTTTCTCAAGATCACCGTGCATAAGCCAATTAAGAGCAGGTAGATCAAGGCGACTAGGACCAGCGGCACCAGGGTCACGTCTCTAGAGGTAGCCAGGTTGCCTGCCCGGAGCAGGTCGCCTAAGCCAATGACGTAAACCAAGGAGGAATCCTTAACCAGGTTGATCACTTCGTTGCCGATCGATGGCAAAACAATCTTGATCACTTGGGGAATCACAATTTTTCTTAAAGTTTGCCCGTAAGTCAGCTGCAAGACCTTGGCAGCTTCGATCTGCCCCTTGTCGATGGCCTGGTTGCCGCCCCGGAAGATTTCCGCGAAGTAGGCCGTGTAGTTTAAAACAAAGGCCACGATCGCCGCCATGTAGCGGGGGAAGGTCAAGCCGATGATGGGCAGGCCGTAGAAGACAAAGATTAATTGGAGCAGCAGCGGCGTCCCCCGCATCAACCAGACATAAACGTTCAAGAACCACTTGAGCGGCTTGAAGCGGCTGTTTAGACCAAAGGACAAGATTACCCCCAAGGGGAGGGAGAAGATCAGGGTTTCAAAGAAGATTTCAAGGGTCATCCCCGCCCCGCTAAAGAGCGACGGCAGGATTTCAAAGACGTAGTTCATGGTCATCCAGCTTTCTATTTTTTCAAAAAGTAAAATGGGAAAAGAAAAGTCCTCCTGATCCCTTAGGATCAAGAGGACGCAATTGACGTGGTTCCACCTCAGTTTCGCTCGGGCCTCGCGGCCAGAGCCTCACTAGCTATGTAAGCTACAGCGTTAACGGGCTTAACCGGAAGAGGCTACTGCCTTTTTCGCCCCTCCTGCTCACAGACGTGTATTCAGCCTAAGCCCTGCTCCCCTTTCCACCGCCGGGAAGTCTCTATATGCCTCGCTTAGCTTACTTCTTCTGCTCATTGCAAAAACTATTTGCTAGTAATATTAAGCTATTCTTAAAAATCCGTCAAGCTTTTATTTTACTTTTGGCTATTATTTTCCATTTTGGGCTTACTTAGCTTCGTAAGTGCCGTCCTTGACGGTCAACAGTGGGCTCTTTTCCCCGCTGTAGATGATGTCCAACTTGTACATTGCCCGGGAAATAATCGTGTAAACCAGCTGGGTTTCATCCAGCTCATGGTAGGCAGCCTTTGAGGCACCCCACATGATGACCGCATCAAATTCCAGCCCCTTGGCCAGGTAGCTTGGCAAGACCAAGTCCCCTTCGACCAAGCGCTGGTTGGCGCTGGAGATCAGGTGCGCCTTGGCCCCCTTTTCCTTTAAGGCAGCGGCTACTTTTTCGGCGCTGGCCAGGTCCTTGGTGATGATGGCCGTGGTCAATTTGGCCTCATCGTTGGCCTTTAAGGCGGAAATCAAGGCATCGATCGCTTCGTCATCATTTTTTCTAGCCCAAATGGCTGGCAGCGGCCCCTGCCGGTTGAAGCTTTCGATCTTTTCGCCCCGGCGGAGAACCTGCTTGCTGAAGTCGGTCAGTTGCTTGGTTGACCGGTAGGACTTGGTCAGCTGGACCACCTTGGTTTTTTCTGGGTCAAAAAGACCTGAGATCTGCTTCAAGAGGCTGCTGCTTTCATCCTTGGTAAAGATGGCCTGGTTTAAGTCCCCCAGCATGGTGAACTTGGCCCGCGGGAAGTTGTAGCGGAGGTAGGCCAGCTGAAAGGCGGAGTAGTCCTGGATTTCGTCGATGAAGCAGTAGCGCATGTCCAGGCTGGTCTGCCGGGCCGTGATTTGGTCGTAGAGGTAAAGGTAGGCTGAAGCATCCCGCATGTCGATCTCTTTTTCCTTGAACTTGGCCTTGACCTCGTCTACATGGGCCGCCCATTCATCTGCGCCAATGCCGTACTTAGCCAAGTCAGTCATCTTTGGCACTGCCTTTAAAAAGGCAATATACTGGGCTGGCATGTTCAAAAAGCCGTTATGGTTGATCCGGCGGGCCACTTTCGCCAGGTGCTTGATGGCAATCTTTTTGCCCAAAAAGGCCCGCTCAGCCTTTTCAGATGGGAATTCTTGGTCTGGCCTGTCATAAAGGTCCATCATCTGCTGGTGAGTCAGGCCTTCGATCTCCCGGTCCACCCAGACCTTCTTGGCTTCGCTGGAAATCCGCTTGTTCAAGCGGCGGATCAATTCTTCGCGCGTTGCGTCAATCCGGTTGCCCAGCTTGTAGTTCTCGTTAAAGGAGTAATAGAGCTCCTTAATTTCCTCTTTGGCAAAGAAAGGCTTTTTCTTGGTTCTAAAGTAGATGTTTCTAAAAATCATCCCCGACTGGTTCAGGTGCTTGCCATAGCGGGTGGCCAGCTTGTAAAAGGCCAATGAATCCTTAAACCGGCTGATGGCCGTGTCTGCCGTTTGGTCTTCAAACTGCTCAAAGAGGTTTTGCACGTGCATTTTTGGCAAGCGGCGCGCGATAAACTGCCAGTAGGTCATCTGGACCATGTTCTGCTCGCCCATTTCTGGCAGGACATTTTCGATATAGTCGTTAAAAAGCTGGTTAGGGCTGAACATGATCACGTTGCTGGACCTGAGGTTGCCCCGGTAGCGGTAAAGCAAGAAGGCAATCCGCTGCAAGATGGCACTGGTTTTGCCCGATCCAGCCGCCCCTTGGACAAAGAGCAGCTCAGAATTGGTGTCCCGGATGATCTTGTTTTGTTCTTGCTGGATGGTCTTGACGATGGACTTCATTTGGATAGAAGACTTTTCTGACAAGACCTCCATCAGCATCTGGTCGCCGATGGTTTCATCGGTGTCAAACATATTGATGATGGTGCCATCTTCGATCATGAACTGCCGTTTTTTGCTCATGTCAACTTCAATTGGCCCTTCTGGTGAATAGTAAGTCACCTTGCCAATCTTGCCATCGTAGTAGATGGAGGAAATTGGTGCCCGCCAGTCGTAGATGAGCAGCTGGTTTTGGTCATCCATGAAAGAGGCCAGACCAATATAAATGCTTTCATGGTCTTCACCAGGCTCGGTAAAGTCCACTCTGGCAAAGTAAGGGTGAACGTGAAGTCTTTTCAGGGTCGCCAGCTCCCGGTCATTGACCTGCCAGGCGTTGTCCCGCTCTTTTAACAGCAGCTGCTGCTGCTGGATGGACAAGGCGGTATCCATGGATGTCGAGTAGTCATCAAAGTCCAGCCGGATGTCATCGTAGAAGTGGGCACTGAGGCTGCGGGCTTCTTCCTTGTCTTTGACAATCGCCTTTTGCAGCTCGTCGCCCTTTTGGTCAATCTCATGCAGGACCTGGTCCAAGTGGGCCTGTTCGGCCATGCGTTCTGAATTTTCAGCCATGAAAAACACCTTTTCTAAATAGTCAAAAAATTTCTATCCTTACAAAAACTTCCTAATATTCTATCATTTTTTCAGGCAAAACTAAAGCAAGAGGCTTTTACAAAATAGTTAAGTCCTGCTTAAATCTCTGCCCTCCCTTGAGCTTTCCTCTAGGAAAAAAGCACAAAAGCTCTTATAATAATGATCGCAAGGAGATTTATATGCGACGCTTTTTTAACTTTATCAAAGACCTCTTAATCGCAGCCATCTTGGCGGCGGTCGCCTTAAACTACCAAGACCAGCTGAAGACCCTGGCTTACGACGTCAGCGGCGAAGTCAGCGCCTTTTTGACAGAAAAAGGGATCCAAACCGGAAACCTGGGCTTGTCTGATGGCACCATTTTGGAAACCAAGGCCACCAAGACGACCAAGAACACGACCGGCTACACCTGGAAGAAGCCAACCGCAACCGTCTACGTCAACTTGAAGCAGGCTGACCTCTATAACGCCACCATCAACGCCATGGCGGCCTGGAACCAGACCGGGGCCTTTACCTTTAAGCAGACCAAGAACCGGAAAAAAGCCCAGATCGTGGTCACTACTGCTTCTAAGTCAGACGGCGCAGCGGGCTTGACCACCTACAAGTACTACAGCGGCATCCGCAGCCTGTATTCTGCCAAGGTGGCTCTCAATACTTACTATTTGGAAAACAGCTACTACAACTACACCCAAGCCCGGATCGTCAACACGGTTGAGCACGAACTGGGGCACGCCATCGGCTTAGACCACCGCAGAGGCGTCACCGTCATGTACCCAACTGGGTCCATTTACTCCATCCAGCCTAAGGACGTGGCTTTAGTGAAGAAGATTTACAAGGGGAGACATTAGAATTGAAGCATATTTACCTGGTGCGGCATGGGAAGACTTTTATCAATCGCTACAACAAGATGCAGGGCTGGTGCGATACGCCCTTGACTGACGAGGGCAAGACAGGCGCGGAAAAAGCCGGCGAAGCCCTGCATGAAATTCCGCTGGATATTGCCTTGTCCAGCAACACCCTCAGGGCCAGCGAAACCGCCCAGATCATCATGGGCAAGAACTGCAACAAGGACAGCTTGGAGCTGCTCACCTCGCCTTTTTTCAGAGAGCACTTCTATGGCTACTTTGAAGGGATGGATAGCGACCTTGCCTGGCGGATGGTCGGCGCCCGGCACGGCTTCACCAGCCTGGAAGAAATGTACCAAAAGGCTTCTAGCGACCAGATCGCAGACTGGACCAAGGAGGCCGACCCTTACGGGGATGCGGAAAACAGCCAGGAATTCTGGAAGCGCTGGGAGCAGGGCTTCAAGCTGATCAGCCAGCTGGACGGGGCCGACAACATTCTCTTGGTCAGCCACGGCTTTGCCATCAAGACCATCGCTGAGCGCTACGCCGTTGACGGCATTGACACCTCGGTCCACCCGCAAAATGCTTCGATTTCAACCTTGACCATGAGTGAATCTGGTCAAGTAAAAATGGTCAAGTACAAC
Source organism: Lactobacillus equicursoris DSM 19284 = JCM 14600 = CIP 110162 (assembly GCF_001434815.1). Taxonomy (GTDB): domain Bacteria; phylum Bacillota; class Bacilli; order Lactobacillales; family Lactobacillaceae; genus Lactobacillus; species Lactobacillus equicursoris. The sequence goes on along the minus strand of NZ_AZDU01000027.1, from coordinate 20,814 downwards.
CAGTTGCAACTTTTTTAAAAGGAACTATAATTATTTTGCTAGCAGAAAAAGTCAGATTTTTTCAATGGAGCCAAAAAAATGAAAACAAAAATCTTTGGTCACCGCGGCTATCCAGCCAAGTTCCCGGAAAATTCCCTGGCAGGCTTTAAGTACTGCATGGAACATGGCGCTGAAGGCATCGAATTCGACGTGCACTTAACCAAGGATGGCGTGCCCGTCATCATGCATGACGAAAACATCAAGCGGACGACCAATGGCAAGGGCTTGATCAAGGACATGACCTTGGGCGAGCTCGACCACTACCACTTGGCCAATGGGGAACGCATCCCCCGTCTGGCCGACCTCTTCAAGCTGGCCGAGAAGGAAAATTACGCTGGGCAATTAAACCTGGAAATGAAGACCAACAAGTTCGACTACTCAGGTCTGCCAGAGAAGATCTTTTTCCTGATGAAGCTGTTCAAGTTTAACCAGCCGATCATCTTCTCTTCTTTCAACCTGAACACCCTGTTGCACGCCAAGGAAATCCGGCCACAGGAAAGCTACTACTTCTTGACTGACAAGAAGATCAAGGATCCTGTAGCCTTCACCAAGGAGCACGGCTTAAAGGGGATCCACCCGAAGCGGCTTTTGGACACCAACGTACCGGAGCGGATCTGGACGGTGGACAGTCCTCGCCGGGCTAAGAAGATCATCGAATTCGGTGCGGCTGGCTTTTTTACCAACAAGTTCGAAGACATGATGGCATTGAGAAAGAGCGTGGCTAATTATTAAGTACAATAGCAAAGAAAAACTAAAAGTAATCTGATTAAGCATCAGATTGCTTTTTGCTTCTCCCTTATTTTGGTAATTGGTTAATAAACTGATCGATCTCTAATAAAAATTCCACCAACTCGCGATGGTCTTGCCCATTGCTTTGATAATGGTCCTGCAGGTCTTTGAGGGACATCTTTTCCATTAGTTTCGAAGCAGTCTTGTCCTTGATCCAGCGTTTCTTTCTTGAGGTCATCAAGTCATACATGTGCTGCTTGACGTCTTCATAAGGTTCAAATTTTAGAATCCGGCCCTGGTCCTTGAAAACCAGGTAATTCTCGATTTCCCGCTTGTAAGTAGCATGAATATGATCGGCGGCTTCTGGATACTTAGCCTTGATCTGCTGCAGATGGTGGCGGCTTTGGCCAGCTTCCGGTGTCCCCTTGTCAGAGTCGATCAGGATAAACCAGGGCTCGTTTAGCTTGGAAAAAAGGTCAAAGTTGAGCCAGGCAAGCAAGCTCCCGCATCCCCCGACCGGCAAAATGAACAGGCCCTTGTGGTCAAAAGTATCGCTGACCAGGCCTTCTTCATACAGCCACTGGTTGATCTTAGTGATAAAGCGGACGTCTTCTTGCCCTTCCACCAGCAAAACGCAGCTGGACCGGCCCGCCCTTTGACTGCCGGAAATCCCCAACTTTTGGGCAGCGGCGAAAACCTGGTCATCGGTCAAGATCTGTCTTTTCCCGCCAACATTTTCAATGATCTTGATCCCTTCTAAGGGGAGTAGCCCCATCAGGTGGGGGCTGTTAGGAATCAGGATGACCTGTTTATTTTTAGCCACCAGCTTTAAAACGGCCTGAGCCAATTTGGCATCTTCATCTTCAGTCAGGTCCTCTTCTTCAAAGGCGTAGATCACATTGTCGATGCTGGCATTCTCGCTTTGGGCCAGCAAAAAAGACAAGATCAACTGGCTCGGCTTGGGGTTGGCACTTTCGCTGATTCTCGCCTGCCGCTTGATCATGTCAGCAAAGTCTTGCTCTTCAAAAACGAATTGCGGCGCAGGCTCTTCGCCCAGGTCTTTATAATTAGCCAGGATTTGGGACAGGTTCCGCCCCACCCGCTCATCGATATAGTCCTGGACTTCCTTGATCTCGACCTGCTTGTCGCGAATGGCGCTGCGGACCACGAATTTCAAGGGACTGGTAGCTTTCGATTCCCGGTCAAAAAAGACATACATAGGCAATTGCGCTAACAATTGTCTAAAGTGCTTGCGATTTTGAGGAGTTACTTCTTCAAAGTCATTGCCATCTTCGCAAAAATAATCCGTTTCTGCCAGGTAGTTCTTCAGGTCGTACTTTTTCTTGATCGCCAGCTTTTCAAAAAAGCAAGTGATCGAAATCTCCCAATCCCCATCTTTTAAGGCTCGCTCGTTTAAGTCCTGCAGTTTTAATGGCCGCTTGGCCAAGGGACCATTGAAAAAGATGTCCAGCGCCCGCAGGATCGTCTTTTTGCCTGAGTCGCCTTCGCCTAAAAGACTGGTCAGGGGGGCAAAATTCAATTTAAAATTCCGGTAACCACGAAAGTTGTGCAATTCAACTGACTTGAGCAACATATTAGCACCTGCTTTGCCTTACTCATCCTGTTTCTGCTCGTCTGTTTTCGTTTCGGGTAAATCATTTGGCGCGCTGTTTTGCAGTTCCCGGTAAGCCTTGCGGCTGAGCTTGATCTTTTCGGTCTTGGTCGTCAGCTCCGGGTTAGCCAGCTGCCGGCTGATCCGGTCAAGGCGGGCTGCTTCTGCTTCGCCGCGCGCCTCAGCCTCTGCCTTGAGCCGGGCCTGCCTTTTGACTCTCGCCTTATGGTCCTTCATCCACAAGGTTGGCATGATGGCCACGGCTCCTAAAAAGCAGCCAGTGGTGTTAGCGATCATGTCCTTCACGTCATAGACCCCTACGCCGGTCCAGCGCTGGAAGTGCTCGATGAAAAAGGACAGGCAAAAGCCGATAAAGGTGGTGATCATGATGCTGTGTAGCCACTTAGTCCAGGAAGGAAGAATGTAGCCTAAGGGAATAAAAAGCATCACGTTTAGCAAAAATCCGTAACGTCCACTATAACTGTAGCTAGCAAAGACTTTATTGATCCCCCACTTCCAAAACATCGGGTCCTCTAAAACTTCGGGTCCACTAGCTAAGCGGATCGGATGCTGGTTAAAGTAGATAGCAGCCGTTAAGAGTCTCGCAGCAAAAACGTAGTAAAATAGGGCACAGCCATAAACTACGGTAACAACCAATCTAAAAAAACGGTTTCCGGTCAAAATCGCAAAATATCCCGCAACTACACAGGCAAAAATAATTGCTAAGCGAATCAGCAGTGCTAGCTCATGATACATACTTCGTCACTTCCCCCGAAAAAATTGTCTTTTTCTCTTTTTTCTGTTCTATCTATTTTATAACAATTTTCTTTTTAGCAAAAATGAAGAGCGAAAATTTCCAATAAACTTTTTAGTCAAAGCTGACCTAAAGCCAACAAATATCCCAAGTTGTGGTATGATGATCGTTGCAGTGTCTATCCTATTAACTGGTCTGACTAATCAGATTAAACAAAACGATAAAGAAGGGAAAACAATTTTTATGGACAAAGAAAAAATCAATCAGCTCTGGGACAAGTATAAAGACATGATCCCCTACGTCATCTTCGGCGTCTTAACCACCGTCGTTAACATCGTCGCCTACTGGCTCTTTTACCGCGTCTTCCACGTCTACATGATGGTCAGCAACATCATTGCCTGGTTTGCCTCAGTCCTCTTTGCCTACCTCACCAACCGCAAGTGGGTCTTTCACAGCGAAGCCGAAACCTTTGAAGACTACTGGAAGGAAATCCTAGCCTTCTTCGCGGCACGGCTGGGCACCGGGATCTTAGACTGGCTGATCATGTTCATCTTCGCCAAGCAGATGGGCTTAAACGACATGGTGATCAAGATCGTTTCTAATGTTGTGGTGATCGTCTTAAACTATGTTGCCAGCAAGTTCTGGATTTTTAAGTCTAAAAAGTAGCAAAATTATTTGTATGACATTTATTATTCCCATTAACATATCGTAATAACTTATTTTAAAAGGCACCTCAGGGTGCTTTTTTCATTGTTCAAAAGGAATTTTAGTAAAAAAGTTAAATCAGCCCTTTATTTGTCTAGTAAAAGAATTATATAATAATAGTATTAATCAACTGCCTTCATTCCATCAAAAGGCTGCGTGTAAAAAGAAGAAAAGAGAAAGAGGGAAAAAGATGAATAAGCGTCATTTTCAACTGGCTGTCGCTTTGCTAGCTAGTTTGGCCCTGTCTGCTAGTCCTGTATTGGCCGACAGTCAAACTAACCAAGCAAATGCGGCTGCTACTCAACAAGCCACTACTACTGACCAAGCCAAAGCTGATCAAAACAAGACTGATCAAGCTAGCAGCCAATCTAGCTCAGCTAGCCAATCCAGCCAAACTGATCAAAAGACTACCAAACCTGAGACGAAGGTAGTCAAAATCAACTTAAAGAACTACCTAAGCCAAAAGCCAACGGTAGTCCAGCTAAAGAAGACAGTAACTCTTTACAAAAATTCAGCTTTGACCAAGAAAGCCCAAACTGCTAGCAAAGGCACCCACTACCTTGTCAGCAAGCTGACTAAAAATAAAGATGGCGTACCAGTTTTGAAGCTGCATAACGGCAAGTACGTGGCTGCCAAGAAGAGTGACCTAGCAGCAGTTAAGCCATACCAAAACCCAAAGCAATACCACCAAATTCACTACACCCGGGTGAAGCCTTATGGCAAGGTTGGCTACACGGTAAAGCGCGGCTACGAAGGGATCAAGACTTACTTGATCATGAAGCGCCTTGGTACTTACAACGGCTACAACATGTACAACACCGCTACCTGGTACGCTGTCCGCAACTTCCAAGCCCGGAACCATTTAAAGGTAACTGGTAATGTTGACCAAGCAACCTGGACCAAGTTAGGTTTAGGCAAAAAGCTTTTCAAGCAAATTGACTCCTACACCGCCCCCCTTGGCGCACAAGCCTGGCAGGGACGAAACGCTCACATTGAAGCCATGATCCGCCACGCATACAAGTACTTGGGGCACCCATACTTGGTTGGCTCATCATCCATGACCCGCTACGGTACCGACTGCTCCGGCTTGGTTATCCAAAGCCTGTACGCCGGTGGGATCAGCCCAGTGCCAGTTAGTGCTATCGGCCACGCCCACCCAGGCAACGAATGGAACTCACGTAACCTTTGGGCTGACAAGAAGCTGAAGTGGGTGCCATACTCTCGCCGCAGACGCGGGGACTTAGTCTTCTACTACCAACCAGGTACCCGCACCATCTGGCACGTGGCGATTTACTTAGGCAATAACATGGTGATTGAAAGCTGGCCACCACGCATCATGGTGCAGCCAATTTCTAACTCCCAACGCAATGTAATTGCCGGCATCAAGCGGCCATTTATCTAACCATGAAGATCAGAGCAGTTTTTTTACTGGTTCTAGCTGAATTAGGTCTGGCTTTCTCCCTATTGAAGCCAGTACCTGTTTACGCCGATCAACCAGATCAGCAAAGCAGCAGCCAGCAAAATAATCAACAAACAAATACACAGCAGAACACAGATCAACAAAGCAATCAACAGAATAATAGTCAGCCAAATAACCAACAAAATTCTGACCAAAATCAGCAAAATAATCAAAATAATGGCCAAAATTCTAACAATAATTCTGGCCAAAATAATCAGCAGATCCCTGATGGTTGGAAGATTGTTGGTAAAAAGCGCTACTACTACATCAACCAAAAGAAGTTAACCGGTTGGCAAGATCTAGAAGGTCAAAGATACTACTTTGCGGCAGATGGCCACATGGCACAAGGCGTGACCAAGATTGGCAAAAGCTCCTATCTATTTAGTAGGGCAGGCTTACTCCAAGTCGGTCTTAAAAAGTATGGTAAATACTGGTACCTTGCCAGCAATACCGGCAAACTTTTAACAGGGCGGCAAAAGGTCAGCTCCAAGTCTTACGGCTATTTTAGTACTAAGAATTATCGGAGATCTTTTAAAAGCGTTAAAACCAAGAAAACTTATTACTGGATTAGTAAAAAAAGCGGCAACATCACCGGCATGCGCTTAGAAGCCAAGGTAATTGGGCAAAGGCCACTGGTAACAGGCTGTGAAATTACCGCAGCAGCTATGATGCTGAACTACGCTGGTAAGAAGATCAGCAAGTATCAAGCAGCGGCCGCTACACCGCGCAATTCCAACCCTAACCTCGGCTTTGTCGGCAATCCTTATTCCTGGACTGGTACCTGGATTGCCCCACTAGGCTTAGGACTAATGGTTAGAAAGTTCTTAGGTCAGTTTAAGAACATGTCTGGTTCTAGTCTTTCAACCTTGAAAAAACAAGTCTGGAAACATCACCCAGTCGTGGTTTGGGTTTCCTGGGTCGACCACTTTCCAAACCATGCCTTGCTCTTAACTGGTTACAGCGGCTCTAAAATTTACTACAACGATCCCTGGACCGGTAAAAAGGCAGCTATGAGTGCCAAGAACTTCTGGTATCACTATTCAACCCTGAAATGGCTAAGTGGCAGCAAGCGTGCTTTAAGCTATTAAGATAGCAACTAAAAAAGGATTCAAGTTTTTAACTTGAATCCGAATCATAAAACTTACTAAATCTTGATAATCGCATCAATATTGGTAAGTTTTTCTGATATTCCTTTCTAGTTAAATCTATGGGTAGATTCAACTTGGCAAAAGAAATCAGATTTTTAACCTTTTGAAGTTAAGGTCAGTGAGTACGGTTGGCTGTCAAACAACGCCAAATGGCATTATCCAATAGCTTTTTATCTGCCCCACTGGAAACTTTTAGCATGGCAGCCTTGAAGGCATCTTGCCTGCTAAAAAGCAGGCAAGCATATCGTGATGCCTTCTCGAAGCAGTCAAGCTGTGATTTTAATACCCCGAACTAAGTTCGTTAAAGCTGACTGCTCTTACATGCTAGAGCCTTCAACTTTGTAGTATTGCGTGGCTTATGCTTCTTTTATCCGACTGTCAAGAATCTCCTTAACTCGCTTGTAAGGCGTGTAAAGCGTGATTTCTTTGTCAGTTAATCTACTCAATATATTTTTTGCAGCGGCGGTATTTGCATTCATCTCACCGCATTTCTTGCACCTGGTGAGTTCATGATGACTGCCGTATCTTTCCTCAAAATGCTGCCCGCAAATTGGACAGTACTGAGAAGTATATGCCGGGTTGACATCATGAGTTTCAATCGAATTCTTGCTTGAAAGATATACAATGCGCTCATCTAATTGACCCTTAGTCCATGAATTCAAGCGCTTGCGCATCTTTCTTGCAAATCTGCTGTTGTCTGATTTGACGCCTTTTTCTTTTACAAACGTCAAGTCTTCCTTGGCAATAACCGCCGGATGCTCAGTCTCGATCATTCTGTTTATCGCATAGTTGATAAAGCTTCTGACAGTTTCTTGCGCTGAGCGGTAGCTCTTGCCATACGACTTTCTGCCGATATTGTTCTGCTCCAGATTCTTAAGCTTGCCAAGCAGTTTTCTTTTCTTCTTTAAAGCAGTCTTAGACAAAGCTTTGTTTGCCTTCTCCAGTTGCTCAAGCTGCTGATTGAGCTGCCAGCGCAAACTCATATAAGGCTGCCGATTCGCGTTTCTCTTGCCGTATTTGTCAACGATGGCATTGGCAAGCATGCTGAAGTTTTTACCATATTCATTGCCGCTGCTGCAGGAAAGCAGGGTGGCAAGCCCCTTGTCAATGCCGATCGCCTTCTTTGAATCGCTGCTGTAGCGTTTGCTAGAGATCAGCTTATGAACTTCGAGGCGCTGCTTGATGCGGTCAAGCACCACTGTGATATCGCCGGTGCGTGGATAACTCCACGGGCTGGTCATCTCTACAGAAAACTGCTTTCTAGGTAGGTCTGAACTGAATGAAAAAGAATTTCCTTCAAATGCCCAATTCAAGTCACACTTCATGCTAGAGCCAAGCTTGCCCGACTTGCATGCCCGGTAGTGGTAGCGGTAAGTAATCCTACGCAGGTAGCTATGCGCTTGCTTGATTTCCTTATCCGTTAGCTTAGCTTCTATTTCATTTAAAGCCTCAGCGTATTTTTCTGGCAGCTCAATTGGCTTGTGAAGAAGAACGGCTTGCCATGCGCTCTTAAATTTTAAGGTAAAGAACAAAAGGTGACGCTGATCTGCAGAAAGATTTTCATTTGCTGGGATCAGCTTCTTCAAACGGTTAGCCAGATTCGACCACATGCTTTTTATGTTAGCGCATGCTTCACGGAGAGCGCCAACCCAATGCTTGGTCTGAAAGTTATAGACTGTTTCCAGCTTACCTTTTGAGCCTTTAACCGGCTTATCCAACTTGCGAACTTGGTTGCGCAGAACCCGCCAGTTATTAACCGCTAGCATTGACTTGATGCCGCAGTAGCGGTTCAAAAAGAAATGCCGGCACCTGCCGTATCTTTCAAAGAAGTCTGACATTCTGGCAAATTCTTCATCGCTTAACTTTTTGGAGTAGACTTTAATCGTCTTGGGCTGAGTCTTTGTCACTGTCTGCTTGATTGAAGAGCTTTTTACTTTCTTGGATGACTCTTGCATTTTGATGCGACCTCTTTCCATACAGCTTAGCTGAGAAAACAGTGATTATAGATAAAACATCTTCCACAAGTTCTGAATTCGGATCAACGTTGTCTGTCTGATTGATGACAACCAAGTCAACGTCGTTTGCCTGGCAGATTGTCTCAATCATTTCAAAGCCAAAACGAACAAGTCGATCTTGGTAATTTACCACGACTCGTTCGCACTGCTTCTTGCAGATCATATTGATCAGCTCTGTCAAGCCCTTTTTCTTATAGTTGAGACCAGATCCAATGTCTTGAATGATCTTAAACTGATAGCCATTGACTTCACAATATCTGGATACTACGTCTTTCTGCCTTTGGAGGTCTTCTTTTTGATGACCAGAAGAAACCCGGCAATAGCCGATGGTCAGCAGCTTCTTAGGCTTGGTAGCTTTCACATTTCCTTGCAAAACTTCATCTAGCATTTCTTTAGTATAGCGACGTTGATTGGAGGCGGTTCTAAGCGGCGTAATTAGTCCCTCAGCTTCCCAATTGCGGAGAGTTGACTTGGCAACATTAAGATATTCAGCTGCTTTTGATATGGACATGTATTCGCTCATTATTTCTTCCTTCCAATCTTTTGATACCGGAATCATATCATGAATTGGCAAGAAATAACACTATTTAGCATTGGATAAAATGAATACTTTTTAGCAGTCACATCCTTTTTCTCTTCTAAACTCAATGATCTTTACTGGGGATTAGTATTGAGATCATCGTGAGACAACTGACTTTCACTTACCTCATTCGCATCATAAAGGTCATGCTTAATCTTAGATGAGCTGATTTCTGGCGTCCGTGGCAAATACACAACGTTTACGCCTTCATCTTTTAGAAAATCAAACTTTCCCTTCCAGTCATCCCCCATGACAAAGGTATCAATGTGGTATTCCTTCATATCGCTCTTTTTCTGATCCCAGCTTTTTTCGGGAATAACCAGATCAACATATCTAATTGCTTCAAGCAACTGCTTACGTTCTTCATAAGAAAAATAGGTCTTTTTATGCTTTGAATTCCAGTTAAATTCGTCCGTTGACAAGGCCACGATTAAATAGTCGCCCAAGGCTTTAGCCCGGCGCAATAAGTTAATATGGCCGTAGTGAAGCAAGTCAAAAGTACCATAAGTAATAACTCTTTTCATCGGCCTACTCCTTTCTAAAAAATCTTTACCTTAATTATACAAAAAGTCGGATCCAATGTCCGACTTTAGTTGATTAACTTACTTTTTTAGTTTTTAAGCCCATGGCCTTCCGAATCAAGTTACTGATTCTTTGCCGTTCAGCAGTTGAAATGTTTTGGTATGACACGCCATCTTGCATGTAGCCAGTCCCATGAGTGTAATCTGATTCCAGATTTTTGGTAGCTGCCAGGTAGTTCTTGGCCAAACTAGTCATGTCAGAGAAAGTCATGTCAGTTTGGACTTGCTTAGACAAAGACGAAATGAAGCTGGCATTAAGCAAAGTCGTTGCACTTTCTGCCTTCTTCATTAAAGCTGCCAAGATTTGTCTTTGTCGCTTTTGCCGGCCATAGTCGCCTTCTGGGTCATCGTAACGCATTCTGGAGTAGGCTAAGGCTTTAGCCCCATCCATGTGAGTCTTTTCGCCCTTAGTAAAGGTGTAGCCTTCATAAGTGAAGGATAAGTTTGGCGTAATGTCGACCCCGCCAACCTTGTTGATAATGGTCTTCAAGCCCCCCATATTGATCAAGACATAGGCGTTGATTGGAATATTGAAGTACTTCTTCAAGACCTTGGCTAATTCTTTAGCATTCCCGTATGCATAAGCCGCATTTAGCTTTGATGGTGAATTTTCTGGGTAATCCGGTAGGTTGACCTGCATGTCTCTTTCAAAACTGACCAGGGTTGTTTTCTTAGTCTTAGGATTTAAGACCGCAACCATAATGGAGTCAGTTCGGCCTTTGTAGGTTCTGCCCAAAGCCCCAGTATCAGTCCCCATCAAAAGGATAGCGATTGGTTTTGAATTATTCAAAACCGAGCTCTTGCTCCCATTTTCTGCATCGGATAAACCACCAGATCGATAAGCGGTATTTGCTGCATTCTTTAGGTTGTTGTATTCATAGGCAGCGACACCACCTAGACCTACTACAATCACTGCAATTACTGTCCAAAAGATTTTCCAAAACTTGTTCTTTTTCTTGCGCTTACCAACTCTAGTATTCAAATCATTACTCACAATTTTCACCAATTTTCTATCTTTCTAAGTCAATACTTCAATTATAAAAAAGATCAAGCACAATGTCTCAGATTATCCAAATTTTTATCTTTTTTTAAAGAAAAAGCGAGCAAGCAAATATAATAAAAGCAAAAAATTCCCGCAGATTGCGAGAATTTTTAGATTGCTATCGTCTAGACTTCTTTTACTTAAAGTTGCCAGACTTGATGTATTGTGATTTTGCCACAGCGTAGTACTTCTTCCCCTTGAAGACAACTACTGAACCATAGGTAACCTTCTTGGTCCCCTTCTTCAGAGCCTTCTTAGCGTGAACAAGTTTCTTGCCCTTCTTGGTGTAAACGTAAGCGTTCTTCTTAAGAGTTCTCTTCTTACCAACAGTAACGTTGCCAGCCTTGATGTACTTGCCATTAGCCAGCTTGTAGTAGGCCTTGCCCTTAATTACTCTTACGCCAACTGCCTTGATGTACTTGCCCTTCTTGTAAGTTGAAGCCTGAGCTCTCTTCCCCTTTACATTGTACAAGGCAGCATTGCTCTTCAAGTAGAGGTAGTTACCGATATTTTCAAAGGTTTCCTTTGAACCTGACTTGTGGTTGAAGAGGTACCACTTGCCGTTAATCTTGCGGAAGCCGTAAACCATTTGACCAGTCTTAGGGTCGTAGTAAACAGTCTTCTTTTGGCTAGCAATGCGCTGGAAGCCGGTCTTCATTGCTCCAGTCTTGCTGTCAAACAGGTACCAGTGACCATTAATCTTTACTTGGCCGTAAGTAACGCCGCCGCTAACTGGGTTGAGGTAGTAAGTCTTACCATTAACCTTTTGGAAGCCATATTGCATCCGGCCAGTTGCTGAGTCGTAGTAAACAGTCTTGTTTTGGTTTGCAATCTTTTGGAAGCCAGTTTGCATTACACCGTCTTGGTCAAACAGGTACCAGTAGCCATCGATGTAGGCTTGGCCAACAGTCTTGGCACCACTAGTAATGTTGAAGTAGTAAGTCTTACCATCAATCTTTTGCCAGCCGTATTCCATTTGGCCAGTTGCTGAATCGTAATAAACAGTCTTGTTTTGATCAGCAATGTATTGGAAACCGGTTTGCATCTTGATGGTACCATCACTAGTGTTATCGGTGTACAGGTACCAGTGACCATCCTTGTTAACTTGGTAGCTGAAAGTATCAGTTGAAGTCTTAGCTTCCTTCAATGATGAAGCAGCCAGTGACAACTTAGGACTGTTTTCGTTCCAGTCCCAAACACCTTGGTCAGTAACTGAGTTTGCCAAAACTTGAGTCTTGTTGCAGTCAATCAAAACCAAGAAGCTTGGCCCAAGAGTTGCGTTCTTCCCCTTACCAGAAGCCTCACCTCGGTTACTCATATAAGCATTAACTAAAACGACGTGGTTAGCGAAGTAGTCCTTGTCATAAGATACGCCATTGATCGTGATCTTGTCACTCTTCAAGTTGGCTGGGTTGATCTTGACCACGTAGTATGAGTAAGTAGCAGTCCGCCAAGTTGAAGGTACGGATGCACCAAGCACCAAGCCGTCACCATTCAAAGGAGTAAATCCACCATCGGCTTTGTCAGAAACAAAACCCAGCATTGCAACGTTGTCACCAATATTGCTGTTGGCTTTAAACAGCAAGTCTGTATCCGTCGTACGAGTAAGCCGACCAACTGTAAAAAGATAATACTTGCCGTCTAGCTTGATCAAATCTGGACGTTCAATCTCATCACCAGATAAAACAGTCTTTACCAGTGGTTGATAGAGAACCAGCTTACCGTTTTCATCAGTAGCTACCTTAGGATTCTTAGGATCGCTCATGTCCAACTTGAGCAGGCCGATTGCACCATTCGCAACTGCTGCCCTCTGGTTTAAAGTATCGCTGTTAACCAGCTTGAGCAGTTCACTCAAGTTGTAAGCAGCGTTACCACCATATCTGCCCCATTCATAAATGTGAGCGCTACTTTCTGCTTCATCACCTAAGTCACCGGTAGCAGTTTCGAAAGCAATATAGTAGGTTCCGTCACTATCTTTAAAGATATGTGCATCACGCAGTTGCGGATTATTAACACTACTGTTGGTGCCATTCTGCCATTGTGAGAAGTTTTGATACACAGTACCATCACCAACAAAGTAAATATGGTCGTTTTCAACATTCTTAATGTAGACACCATCAGCATTTTGACCAATATTGATAGTTGCCGTGGCCAGTTTTTGGTTATTTTCGCCGTGATAAACAACATTGGTATAGAAAAGCTGGATTGAACCATCTGCGTTAAGCATAGCTGAACCGGACCATTGACCCGTCGATGGATCATTGTTATAGCCAAAGATTGAACCAGCAACCTTCCAGTTAGCAAAATTGTTGTCACCATACTTGTTGTAAAGAAGGTAAAGGTGGCTGTCACTCTTGTGAGGGATCCCCATCATCGCCACAACTAATTGATAGCCATTCCAGTTTTCAACATAACCAGTTTCTGGATCTTGAACTGGCCATGAGTCCCAGATGTCCATCGTTGCAGTTTCGCCAGTTTCTGCATCCTTAACCTGTTCAAGACCTGGCATGTTAGCGATTTCGTCTCCCTTGAACAATGGGATTTGTGAACTTGACTCTCTATTAACGATCTTATTAGCGATTGAGTCATAGTCCTTCATCGTGTATTGATTGTCTTCAGTCTTAGTCAAGACAATCTTGTTTAAAGCAGCAATTTGCTTGTCAGTCAGCGAATCAAGAGTAACCGTGCTGCCTTCACGAATAGCAGCTGCCAAAACCTTCTTAGCAGTGTCATTTAACTTAGCAAAGTTATTCTTAGCAGTTTGAGTATTTAGGTAGCTGTACAATACAGAACCTTGACCGATGTTTTCGTTTGAAACGTCTTCACTAACGTTTTTCTTGCCGTTAGCAGAAGTTTCATCACTAGTCGTCGTACCAGTAGTTGAGCCTGGGTTGTCACTGGCTGAACCTGGGTTGTTGGTGGTGTTACCAGTGCTCTTAGTGTCGGTATCGGCACCAGTAGTCGTACCAGTGGTACCCGGGTTGGTTGGATCTGGAGTACCAGTGGTTTGACCGTTGTTAGTCGTCGTACCAGTGGTAGTTTGGCCATTGTTGGTCGTCGTACTAGTGGTAGTTTGGCCATTGTTAGTCGTCGTACCAGTAGTAGTCTGGCCATTGTTAGCAGTCGTACTAGTAGTTTGACCGTTATTGGTCGTTGCATTAGTATTAGCCGTAGCAGCAACTGCAGCCGTCTTTGTTGCGGTATCAGTGTTGTTATTTACAGTATCAGCTTTAACAGTTTGCGTCTTGCTAGCACCGGCTAACAAACTCAGCGCAACAGCTGATGCCATCAAATATTCTTTGCCAAATAGATTACGTTTCTTTTCTTCCTTTTTCATCTTTTTATACATGCTCCCTTTTAAAACAGGATTTAAACATTAAAAACAAACAGAGATGCTAAGTCAAAAGAATAACAAAGCCTAACTTTAGTTTACAACAAAATCCTTCACTTTTTCTTCAATATATTTGATTTCTTGTTTTTTTAAAGATAGTGGGTTAGATATTAATTGATTTTCTGCTTTTATCTTTTCATAAAAAAGTTAATCAGGAATATTACTATGTTACCTTAAGCATATTTCTTGCATCCCCACTCTTGCGGGGTGTAAGATAACGATTAGGAAAAGGTAAGAAAAGATTTAGCCTACCTTTTCTAGCCTGGCCACTAGGCAACTTGTGGACTGGCAATATTGGCACGGTTACTGGGTATCTACCTAGTCTATGCAAATCGCTTAAAGTGATTAAATCAATCCCTTTAGTGCATTAGTTGCCGTCATACTCTTTTCTTATTGCATTTTTTACACACATTATATCTTTTTGTATAGTTTCAACAAATTACACATTACGTACTACTAGCATATGATTGGTTCTTTTCTTAAAAATTGTATTTGTGCTGATTCCTTTTTTATTTTATAAACACGCAATCATATGCTTTCCCCTTTTTATATCACCATGAGAAAGAGGAGCCTTGACACTTGATCAAGACTCCTCTTTTCTTTTGCTCTTTCCTCAAGGTTTACTTCTTAATTTTTGTTACCTTTAATTTCCCTGCATTCAAGCCAATCTGACTGAGCGTCTTGGCAAAATGGCTGTAACTGCCTATCTTGTCTGACCGTCCATGGCTCCCCTTAAACCAATAGTTTTCCTGATTATTCTTAAAAAAGAAAGCTAAATCAGAATTATCATTGGCTGCATTTAGGGAAATACTGCTGCTTCCTACTGGAACTTTCTTAACATAAACATACTGCGGTTTTGCCCCATTCACTGGAAATAATTTTGGCAGATTGTTCAACGTTGCCTCAGAGGTACCAGGAATCAGCAAGATCAGCAAGTTACGCTCCGTCTGTCCGGTTTCATTATCCACCTTAACAAGTAGAGTGTGTTTCCCCTTCTTTTCTTTTACCCACAAGTTCATTCCTGCAGCTTCAGCTTTTTCCGGAAGCTTTTGAGCTGCATTTTTTAAACCTAGATTATTTTCCTTAAGGCGTTGGTTCTCCGTTTTCAAAGACGAATTTGCCGCTGTCAGCTTGCTATTTTGCCTCTTCAGGCTCGACTCCGTCGCCTGGCTCTGTTTCTGCGTTATGTATAATTCTTCATCAACCTTGTCCTTGGCCCGGCTGACCCGCACCGCTTCATAGCTGAGCCAAATCCCGGTCCCCATAGCCACGAAGCCGACAACTAGCGACAGGACCGTCAGCCAGGTTAGCCAATTTCGCTCCTTCATTTTTTCTCCTCCACATCTTAAATCACAATTAAGCTTTCAAGAAATCCCTTTCATTATACAACGATCAAAGCAAAAAGGCAGGTTTTCCCCTGCCTAGCGATGTTCAGCCATGTCAGACCGCATCAACTTTTCAATAATCTCAATATATTCTTGTGGCACCAGATGTCCCTGGTAGGTCAAGTGCAGGCCCTGCTCGCTTAAGTCAACTACCCGCTGCGCTTGGGGGTCGGCTGCTTCAACTTCATCCGTTAATTCTTCTATTGGCCGCCCAGCCATGATGCTGGCCTTGGGTACGCCGTACAGCTTGGCCAGCTTCTCAATTGCCTTCATCCGGGGCAATTTCCGTCCCACTTCCCAGTTGGAGATGGTCTGCTTAGAAACGTTCATTTCTAGCGCTAATTCCTTCTGGCTAATGCCGTACTTCTTTCTCAATACCCGCAAATACTTGCCGACCATGTTTCTTCCCATATTCATCGTCCTCACCGCCTAACGTGCTACTCAAAGAATATCACATTTTAGGCAAAAATGAAATATTTATGAATTTTTCTTTTAAAGTTTACTAAGCAAAATTTAGGTAAAAAGAAAAAGGCCCGCATCAAAGATGCAGGTCTTAAGATAAAACTTTTTTCTTTTAGTCAAAAATTAGATGACCATTTCGGACTTCTTTTCCCGGTTCATCAGGGAAATAATGGTCTTGCGGGCATCAGCGCCGTGGTTGACAACCGCGTCAACAGCAAAGACGATTGGCATTTCGACGTCATACTTCTTAGCCAGTTCCAGAGCAGCTGGAATGGCGTTGATCCCTTCAACCACCATGCCAACTTCCTTCTTAGCTTCTTCAGCGCTCTTGCCTTGGCCGATCAGGTAGCCAGCGTTGTTGTTCCGGCTTTCCTTACTGGTGGCGGTCACGATCAAGTCACCCATGCCGGCCAAGCCGTCAAAGGAAGCTTCCTTGCCGCCCATTTTCAGGCCCAGTCGCTTGATTTCAGCCATCCCGCGGATGATCAAGGCTGCACGCATGTTGTCGCCGTAGCCCAGCCCAGAGCAGATCCCGCTGGCCAAGGCGATAATGTTCTTCAAAGCGCCGCAGAGTTCAACGCCCAAGCGGTCAGAGTTGGTGTAAACCCGCATGTTTTGGTTCATGAAGACGTCTTGAACCTTTTCAGCAATTTCCTTGTCTTCGCAAGCGGAAACGATGGTAGTTGGCAGGTCCTTAGCCACTTCTTCAGCGTGGGTTGGGCCAGACAGGGCAACGTAGTGGACGTTGTCGTGCTTGCCGTCTTTCTTCAATTCGTCAGCGATAACTTCCGTCAAAGTCAAGAGGGTGTCTGGTTCAATCCCCTTAGCTACGTCAACGATGATTTGACCATCTGGAATAAATGGTGCGGCCGTCTTAGCGGTTGATCTGACAAAGACGCTTGGTACGGCGAAGAGGATGATGTCCTTGTTTTCGCAGGCTTCTTCGACATTCTTGGTAAACTTGATCGCGTCAGGAATAACCATACCTGGCAGGTTCTTTTGGCGACGAGTAGTTGAGAGTTCGTCGACTTCTTGTGGCAGAGCAGACCAAACAGTTACTTCATGGCCAGAATTGCTGAGCATCCGCGCCAGCGCCATGCCCCAAGTACCTGCTCCCAAAACACCGATTTTTGCCATATTATTACCTCACTTAGTTTGTTATTTTCCTTATTTATAAGGGCAAGCCAAAAAGCTCGCTCCTCCTAATCTTATATATTATAGCACTTGCAAAAAATGATTTAGTTAAGCTGAATAACAATTATCAAAAAATTACCTTTCAGCCAAAAATAAAGGACGTCCCATTACTGAAATGAGGCGTCCAGTTGAGAATAGCCGTAAATAAAAGGTGTAAACAAAGAACAGCTATTAAATATCTCCAAGTGAAAAACGCAAGAGCAATCGTGTTTTTAGAGGTAACCGCTTACCCTTGTTGCTTATATTTTAAGACCGTTTTCATATGAATGCAATACATTTTATTAATTTAACCATTTTTTATGCACTTTTTTGTCGATAAAAAGCGATCCACCTAGATAGTGGATCGCTTCTTAGGGCTACCGGCTTTTTAGTAACTTTCTTCGCAGTCTTTTTGACATCCGTTATACCACCGTTCCTAGCCGATACAACCGCTTAACCAAGCCTTTTAATTATCACGATAATAGGTAAAGCTATAGCAAATCCCATTTGTTTTTTCTTATGTTGTTTCACCAACAAAGGCTTTATAATAAAGCTAGGAAAAGTTTTTTTCAGCTTTATTATATTTCTACAATTTTTTTATTAGAAAACAAGCGTAAAAATTCCCATCTTTTGTAATTATGTTGTGCTTAGAACGATATAATTATTATATAAATAACCTTATTATAAAAAAGCAAGGTGTATTATGTTCAAACTGTACAAAAAAGCCAATCACAGCGACTACGGCCTGATCATTGCCGCCGTAGTTTTGTTGCTGATGTTTAACCTGAGCTTTCTTTACTACGTTCAAAACAAGCAAAGAGACATCGAGCGCCATCACGCTCAAAGTTTAGCCAACAACTTCTCCCGCATTCTTAATGAAGAAATGAAAAATTCCCTGTCCCTGACCACCACTTTAAAGGAGGTCATACTCTCCCACGATGGCAAGGTGACAAATTTTAATGAAACTTCCGCTGACCTGTTAAAAAATAGCTCTGCTGTCCGCGCCTTGCAGCTGGCGCCGGCCGGCAAGGTCACCTACATCTACCCCTTAAAGGGCAATGAAGCGGGCAAGATCGACCTGTTAAAAGACCCAGTCCGTGCCCCCTTGGCCAAGTACGCGATTTCGCACAAGACCACGGTCATCCAGGGTCCCACTACCCTGAAGCAGGGCGGCAAGGGTCTCATCATCCGGACGCCAATTTTTATCAAAAAAAGTTCTGGGGCTTCTCCATCGCCATTATCAAGGTTCCGCAGATTTTTACCAGTACTGATAAAAACCTCCGCACCGCTGGCTACAACTACCTCATAGAGAAGCAAACTTCACCAACCAATAAGAAGTACGTTACCGTCATGAAGCGGGGCAGTACCGCCAACGATCCTCTGACCTTAACCTTTAAAACGGACGGTCCAGCCACCTGGCGCTTGTCATTATCGCCGGAAGCTGGCTGGAACTACATGCGGGGCAACTTGATCATTGGCTACATCTTAATTTTTGACCTGGTCATCCTTTACCTGGTTATCTGGGCCGTCAGCCACCTGATCGCCAACCGCGTCTTAAAAGAAGAAGCCGGCCTCGATCCCCTGACCCAGGCCCTCAACCGGCAGGGTTTTGACCTGGCCTTGAGCGATTTAGGCCAAAAGGGCCAGCAAACCACCGTCATCATGCTGGACATTGACGACTTCAAGTCCATCAACGACGTCTTTGGCCACCAGGCAGGGGACATGGTCTTAGTTGAACTGACCAAAAACCTACAGGACAACTTTGGTGCTCAGGCCATTATCGGCCGCAATGGCGGGGACGAGTTCGTCGTCGCCATGCCCGGCCCGATGAGCGACTGCCGGCAAATCATTGAAAAAATGTCCAAGCTCAAGCAAAAGGTAACCCTGGATGGGCAGGAGATTCCTTTTTCCATTTCCATGGGCTACAGTGAATTCCCAGGGCAGGCAACGAACTACGAGGAGGCCTTGAAGTACGCCGACGCCGCCTTGTACGAGGTCAAGATGGCCGGCAAGGACAGCTTTGCCAGCTACAGTTCTTCAATCTCCAAGCACCAGCAGCACAACCAGCTCGGCCTAGGCTTAAGAGCCTTGGTAGCCGGGGACCCGACGCCCCTGATGGTGATCCAGGTCAAAAGCATGGAAGTCATCTACGTCAACAAGAGCTTACTTGACCTCTTTGTCTGTGAGCTTTCCAGCGACTTTTACGACCACTATGATTCCAGCTTGCTAAACCTGCTGGCCCCAGACGACCGGGAACGGGTTAAAGAGGAATTCACGGACTTTATTGCAGAAGCCGAAGACGAGGAACGCTTCCACTCTGACGGCCACATTTTGACCGTTGACGCCCGGGTCGTCCCGGTTTACTGCGATGTAAAGTACTCGATCAACCAGCGCTATGGTCCACTGGTTTTCATAGGCTTCAACCTGATGCTGTAATTTTTGGGGAGGATTTATTATGGATAATGATGAAAAGTTAAACATACCTAACCTGCAAATCCTGGGGCAGGACACCAGTCCCCTATTTGCCGGAGCCAAGGGTGAAAAAGGCGCAGGCGACCTGCCGACTGGCTTAGCCCACCACCCGGCCTTTAGCCAGGTCTTTCAAAAGGGCAAGTTGACTTTTGGCATCATGGCGCCCTTTATGGGCTACCCAAGTACGCCAATTCCTGATACGGACACCCTGTTTGCTAACGCCCAGAAGGCCGAAGCTGCCGGCTTTAGCGCCTTGTGGGTGCGGGACGTGCCTTTTTACGCCCCCTATTTTGGCGACGTGGGGCAAGGGATTGACCCCAGCGCCTTTTTAGGTGGCTTGTCCCTAGTTACGAAAAAGATTGCGCTAGGTTCCGCCGGCTTCATTTTGCCAGAGCGCAACCCGGTCCACGTTGCTCAAATTGCGGCGTCTATCGACCGCTTGACTGACCACCGCTTTTTACTTGGCTTAGTTAGCGGCGACCGGAAGAACGAGTACATGGCTTTTGGCCGTGATTGGAAAAAGCGGAGCGAGATCTTCCGAGAGGGCTGGAAGCTGACCAAGCCCCTGCTGACCAAGCCGGATCATCCTCACTTCAGCGGCGAATACTACAACAAGCTAAACGGGACCCTGAGCCTGGTGCCAAAGCCGGATCCCAGCTGCCCAGTGCCGCTGGTAGCGATCGGCCGCTGCCGGCAGGAGCTGTCCTGGATCGCCAACGAGCCAGATGCCTGGATCTGGCACGGGATCGGGATCGACGAAGACGAGACTAGTCAGGTTGTCGCCAAGCTGAGCGACTTGAACGAGGATGGCAACTGGCACCCCTTCGGCTACCAAAACTTCGTGGAGCTGTTGCCAGACCCAGACGCGCCGTGCCGGCTCTACAACCGGATTTACCTGCGGGGCGGCGCGCGGTCACTTGCGGCCTTTTGGAAAAAGCAGCGTCAGCAAGGGCTCAGCCATGTTATCGTGAACTTGAAGCCAACCGACCGGCCGATCGACGAGTGCCTGGAGGACTTCAACAAGTATATTTTTGATCAAGTTAATGAAGATTAGAAAAAGTGAGCCAGTTGGCTCACTTTTTTGCTTGGCTTTTCCCTAAAAGTTTTCAGGTGAGGGGCTTTTCCTCCCTAAAATATTTCAGTTGAAGCCAAACCAAAAGAAATAGGGAATTTTTTCTTCGTTCTGAAATCTTTTAAGGCAATTTAGACAAGACGAAAAAAGAGAGCTACTTTCGTACAATGTCATTAAGTTAAGACATTGACTTTG
>NZ_AZDU01000026.1 GCF_001434815.1 Lactobacillus equicursoris DSM 19284 = JCM 14600 = CIP 110162 | reverse complement strand
TTTCAAAAATCAATTTAGTTGAGTAAAATTTGGGCCGGATCCCGGCTAATCTTGTGCAAAGTTACCAAACCAACAAAAAACGGAAGCCACAGCTTCCGTTTCTAACCTATAGCCAATATGCCCCGCGCGGCGCCACTTCTAGTCGGCGGATCTCATCTTTTAGCCCCGCTTCTCTGACGGCGTCAATAAAGTCGCTGATATGCT
Organism: Lactobacillus equicursoris DSM 19284 = JCM 14600 = CIP 110162; assembly: GCF_001434815.1. GTDB lineage: Bacteria > Bacillota > Bacilli > Lactobacillales > Lactobacillaceae > Lactobacillus > Lactobacillus equicursoris. The sequence continues at coordinate 29,725 of NZ_AZDU01000026.1, read as the reverse complement.
GAGGGTCAACCAGACTCATTACCGTTGGACCCGCCCCTGACAGGTAGGTTGCCACCGCTCCGTGGCTGTGGCCCACATTTCTGATAATTTCCAGTTCCGGCACCAGTTTGCTCCGGTAGCGTTCGTGGAAAAGGTCAGCCTCCATGAGTTCGCCCGCCTTTTCATAGTCCTGGGCAAAAAGGGCCGCCACCGCCGTGTTGGCCACGGCCGACGCTTGCACCGCATCCTTAAAGGAAAGTTCCTTTGGCAAAACGGCCCGGGCGTCGCTGGTCTTGAGGTTATAAGCCGGGATGTAGGCGATCATGGCAAAAGGCGGCACCGGCGCTTTAACTGCCGTGAAGTGGCCGTTGACCTTGCAGACGACGACCAAGCTCCCCAAGATGGTCGGCGCCACGTTGTCAGGGTGGCCTTCCAGTTGACTGGCCAGCTCGATTTTTTCATGAGGAGCCAGGTGCATCCCGCCGAGCTTATCAGCCAGTTCAATCCCGCCGACGATGGCGCTAGAGCTAGAGCCCAGGCCGTGGGCCAAGGGAATATCAGACTCAACCCGCAAGTGGCGGGGCGCCAGGTCAGGCTTGATCTTTAAAGCTGACGCCACGATCATGTTCTTTTCGTCTCTTGGCAAGTCGCCCAAATCGTGGTCAACCACCCAATGATCCGTTTCTTCAAGCACGTCAATGGTCAAGTATAAGGAAATGGCCACCCCGATGGAGTCAAAGCCGGGGCCCAAGTTGGCGCTGGATGCTGGAACCTTTATCTGCATGTTTCTACCTCACTATTTGCTATCTGAAGACTTTCTAATCATTTTATCATGTTTTGCCTTTAATAACTAAGCTTTCCCCGTTATAATTAGGCTAATAGGAAAAATTTTAACTGATCTTTACGATTAAAAAATCTCACGGAGGAAATATGATCTATCGCAGTACCCGCTCCGCAAACTTAGAAGTTTCTGGCGCTAGCGCTATTATCCAAGGCCTGGCCCCAGACGGCGGCCTTTTTGTGCCAAAAGTCTTCCCAGAAGCCTTTAGCAAAAATGAATTGAAGAAGCTTCTAGAATTGTCTTACCAGGACTTGGCCGGCAAAATTCTGGGCCGCTTTTTGCCAGACTATACGCCTGAACAATTGGCCACCATCGTCAAGGGCGCCTATGGCGCCCAATGGGACGATGCCAAAATTGCCCCAGTGACTGAAAACAAGGCTGGCAGCTACTTCTTAGAGCTCTTCCACGGACCAACCTTAGCCTTCAAGGACATCGCCTTGCAATGCCTGCCGCGCCTAATGAAGACGGCCCTCTTTAACCAAGCCGACAACCGGGACATCGTCATCTTGACGGCCACGTCTGGCGACACCGGCACCGCCGCCATGCGGGGCTTCCAGGGCTTAGACAAGACCCGCGTCATCGTCTTTTACCCTTACCAAGGCGTCGCTCCGATCCAGCTCAAGCAGATGCTGAGCGAAAGCAAGGACAACACCGTGGCGATCGCTATTGAAGGCAACTTCGACCAGGCGCAGACCAAGGTCAAGCAGATTTTTAACGACCAAGACATGCGCAAGCTCTTAGCCGACCATGACTTCACCTTCTCTAGCGCCAACTCCATGAACGTTGGCCGCCTCTTGCCGCAGGTAGTCTACTACTTCTACGCCTATGGCCAATTAGTCGCTCGCGGCGACATTGCGATGGGCGACCCAGTCAACTACTCTGTCCCAACTGGCAACTTCGGCGACATTTTGGCAGGCTACTATGCTAAAAAGCTGGGCCTGCCCGTGGGTAAGCTGATCTGCGCTTCAAACAAGAACAACGTTTTGACCGACTTCTTCAAGACCGGCCACTACGACAAGAACCGCGACTTCTACGTGACCAACTCCCCATCCATGGACATCCTGGTTTCCAGCAACTTGGAGCGCCTCCTCTTTGACATTTCCGGCGACCCAGACTTGGTCAAGGGCTTGATGGACCAGTTAAAGGAAACAGGCGAATACAAATTGCCAGACGACCTGCGGGAAAAATTATCTGACTTTGCGGCTGACTACGCCACGCCAGAGGAAATCGAAGGCGAAATCAAGCGCGTCTATGACGAAAGCGGCTATGTGATCGACCCGCACACCGCAGTAGCTTCTTTAGCTGCCCACCGATTTACGGGCAACGATGCTAAGACCGTGGTCTTGTCCACGGCCAGCCCTTACAAGTTCCCAGAAACGGTCTACCACGCTGTCAGCGGCCAAGCCGTAACGGAAAAAGGCATCCCGGCCTTAAAGCAATTAGCTGAATTAACCGGCGACCTGCCAGCTTCCATCAAGGAATTCTTAGGCGCCAGTGCCCAGGAAATCGTCATTCCACCTAGTGAAATGGAAGCAGAAGTTAAGCGCCAACTCGGTTTATAAGCAAAAAGCACATCCTGACGGATGTGCTTTTTGACTAGATAAAAATAACCATAACAACAAAGGCGTTATGAAAAATAAAAAATGGAGGATATAGGGCTCGAACCTATGACCTCCTGCTTGTAAGGCAGATGCTCTCCCAGCTGAGCTAATCCTCCATATGACCCGTACGAGATTTGAACTCATGTTACCGCCGTGAAAGGGCGGTGTCTTAACCACTTGACCAACGGGCCATCTTTTTTAATTTGGCGCCTCAACCGAGGCACGAATATTAGTATACCTGATCTAGGGAAAAATGCAAGTCCTTTTTAAAAACTTTTTTCTAAAAATTGGGCTTGCACTTTTTCCTCCCTTTGCTATACTATTAAATGTGCTTGCGGGCGTGGCGGAATTGGCAGACGCGCAAGACTAAGGATCTTGTGACCGCTTTAGGTCGTGGAAGTTCAAGTCTTCTCGTCCGCATGATGAAAGAGTCGTTGTTAACGGCTCTTTTTTGTTTTTCCTAGAGATTTTTTGCTAAAATTGACTAAAAAAGCAATTAACAAGTGAGGAAAAAACATGAACCAACTAGACTGCAAAGTGGCAACTATGGCCGACTTGCCGGCCCTTTGCCGCTTTTACCAAGACATTTGCGACCACCAAAAGTTTGACGACTACGGCGCTGACTGGCACTGGGGCATCTACCCAGCCGAAAGTGACTTAAAAGAGGCTATTGAAAAAGAGCAAGCTCTGATCGGCCTCAAAGACGGCAAGATCGCTGCTGCCGGTCTCTTGATAGTCGGCAACGACCCGCTTTATAGCAAGTTTGGCTGGCCAACCAAGGCTGATGATGACGAAATCGCCGTCATCCACCTGTACGGCCTCCACCCTGCCTTCCGCCGGCAAGGCTTGTCCGCATCCCTCCTGCTGTTTGCCGAGGACCGGGCCAAGAGCCTGGGCTGCAAGGTAATTCGCTTAGACAGCATGGCCGGCAACCGGCCAGCCCGCCGCCTCTATGAGAAAAATGGCTTCAGCTTCGTCCAACAAGCCAACGTCCACTACGACGATATTGGCGACACCGACGTAGACCTCTTAGAGTGTCCCTTGTAAAGAAATAACAATCTCAAGCAAAAAGTCCTAGATCTATGATCTAGGACTTTTTTTACACTATTCTTCGTTTAAATAATCTGCTTCTGCTTCTTCCGGACTTTCCTCGAAGCTGTATTCCATCTTCTTGTTCCGGTCCTTGGCAAAAGCATAAGCAATCTCAGCCCCGTAAACCAGAAGGCCGACACCGGTAAAGGCTAATAAGCATAGCCAAAAAACTTTCTTCTTACTCATGCTTGTCACCGCTTTCTATACTCTAGTTTCATTATAGTCATTTTTGCTAAAAAATCATAGCAGCAGAAGCAGCCATCACCGAAATTTAAATAGTTTGGTTCTTTAAAAGCTTAACCGGCAGCAAATAGCTGTTTTGCGCCAAGGGCTTGCTTGGATCTGCGATCCGCTCGTACAAAAGCTTGACCAGCATCCCGGCCAAATCGCCAATCGGCTGAACGATCGTAGCCAGGTCTGGTTCATAATTTTGGATCAGCTGGGTCCCGTCAAAGCCGACCACCTTCAACTCTTCTGGCACCTTGATGCCCAGGTTCTTGGCCACCCGCAAGAGCAAGATCGCCGTCATGTCGTCTGAACAAAAAACGCCATCGATCTTGCGCTCACTGGCCAAAAGCTCCTTTAAGGCTGCCGCCTTGGCTGACGGTGACTCGTAAAAGGCTGACCGGGCAGTGTGAACGGTCAAATTGGCCTTAGCCATGGTATCGGCGTAGCCTTCAAAGCGGTAAAAGGTCGGGTTGCCGGTCTTGTTGGGGTTGCCGATAAAGTAGATGTGCTTGCATCCCGCGTCCACCAGCGCCTGGCTGGCCAGGCAGCCGCCCTGGTAGTTGTCGCTCCCTACGATCGGTACCGAGCTAGCCAGGTCCCGGTCAAAAGACACGATCGGCAGGCCAAAGCGGCGGTAGTCCTCAATGTCTAGGTTGTGCGAACCCGCAATGATGCCGTCAACCTGGTTGGCTTCCAGCATCCTGAGGTACTGCCTTTCCTTGATGCTGTCTTGTTCAGCGTTACAGAGGATCATCTTGTAGCCATCATCAGACAGCTGCTCTTCGATCTTGGCCACCAGTTCCGCAAAGAAGGGATTGGTAATGCTTGGCACGATCACCCCGATCATCTTGGTCTGCTTGCCTTGAAGCGACCGCGCCAGGGTATTTGGCTGGTAGTTGAGCTCCCGCATGGCCGCATAGACCCGATCTTTGGTTTTCTGGCTGATATAGCCATAGTTGTTGATTACCCGCGAAACTGTCGTTGGCGAGCAACCCGCCTTTTCAGCGACATCGGTTAGTTTCGGCCGCATTACACATTTCCTTCCATTTCTTAATTACATATTTTTCAGCTTCCAGCTCTTGCCCTTGTAGCTGACGCCCTTGCTCATCTTGGCAAAAATCTGTCCCTTAGGCGCAAAGTAGCGGCCAGTAATGACCTCTCTTCCGCCATCAATAAAGATTTCAAACAAGGAGTGGTCCAGGTAGATTCTGAGGCTGAGGTCTTCATTTTCTGGCAAGCTAATGCTTCTAGCCGTCCCATATTCTGGGTTAACGGCCTCGCCAGCTTCGCCCCGGTCGACAGTCAAGCTAGCACCATTACCGGTCTTAAAGTGGAGTTTTATGCCATGTTCGCCAGCTTCATCAGCGGCCAAAGTCAAAGTACCCTCTTGGCCCCGGTGAATGTCCAGCTTGATTTCCGTTTGGTTGCCTAAGTCCATCAAGTGGTGGCCAGCAAAAGGCTTCTTATCGCTTCTCAGGCTCTTCATAGCCTTCACTGGCTTTTGAAGCAAGTGGCCATGCTTCAAGGACAATTTCTTCACTTGGCTGAAGCAGTTTGCCCAGCCTTCTTCATCAGTTGGGTAAGTCATGTCAGGCAAGCCGACCCAGCTGACCACATAAGCATTGCCGTCTGGAGCGTTAAAGGCTTGGCTGGCGTAAACGTCAAAGCCTTCGTCTAAGTTGATTGGAGCCTTTTGCTTAGTTTCAAAATGGCCCGTGTCAAAGTCAAAGGACTCGCCCACCCAGTACATGTTAGGGTAGACATTTTGGTAGTCGGTTACCTTCTTATCTAAGCCTTGCGGACAGAAGATGAAGACTGGCTTGCCGTCTACAAAGACCAGGTTCGGGCATTCAACCATGTAACCCATGGCCGGCAGGTCCACGTAGCCCAGGTCTTCCCATGGCCCCTCAATTTTTTCAGCCCGGTAAAGGCTGATGTGGCCAGACTTAGTTTCGGCATCTTGGGCACCTAAAATGGCGTAATACTTACCGTCATGCTCCAAGATCTGTGGATCCCGGAAGTGCTCGGTCACGTGGTCTGGCGCCTTGATCAAAGGCTCCTTGATCTTTTCAACATTCCCCTCTTGGTCCATGAAGGCCCCAACTTGGTAAGAATGCCGCACCCAATTTTCGTCACGAACGTTCCCAGTATACATTAAAAAGAGCTTGTCGCCAATTGCCTTGGCTGAACCGGAGTATGCCCCGTGGCTGTCTAAGTCGCAGTCAGGCAAGACCGCTTGCCCCAAGTTTTGCCAGTGAACCAGGTCTGGGCTTTCCAGGTGAACCCAGGACTTTAAGCCGTGCACTGCCCCAAAAGGATATGATTGGTAAAAGACTTGCCACTTCCCATTAAAATAGGAAAAGCCATTTGGGTCGTTTAAAAGACCCGACATCGGCCGGATGTGGTAATGCAGCTGGTATTCAGATCTAGCAGCCTGACTTTGCAGCTTAAGCAAGGTTAAGGCATCCCACTTGCTATAAGGAAGATATCTTTTTTCTCTTGTCCATTCCATTTAAAACAACCTCCGCTAATTCAATATTTTTTATCTAAAAAACCAAATAAGTACAGTAATGTCATCTTCTATTTTAAGGTTAAAGCGCTAACATGTCAAACGGTTGACATGCATTTTTCCTTATAATGACGGGAATTGTTACGTTGACAAAATTTTTTAAAAATTTTTCTGTCAAACGATTGACAGAGATCATAGAAACCGGTATCATATACAGTGAATTAAGAAAAGCGTTTTCAGAGAGTAAGGAGAGTGTTAATCGTGGCAATGGATTACAACGCAGTTGCTAAGCGCGTTATCGCTGATGTTGGCGAAGACAACTTGATCGCAGCTGCTCACTGTGCGACTCGTTTACGGTTGGTCTTGAAGGATGACACTAAGGTCAACCAAGCAGCATTAGACAAAGACCCAGATGTTAAGGGTACCTTTAAGACTGATGGCCAATACCAGATCATCATCGGGCCTGGTGACGTTGACAACGTCTATGACGAATTGATCAAGATGACCGGTCTGAAGGAAGTTTCTACCGACGACTTGAAGAAGATCGCCGCTAACGGCAAGAAGGTCAACCCTGTAATGGCCTTTATCAAGCTGTTGAGTGACATCTTCGTGCCAATCATCCCAGCCTTGGTTGCGGGTGGTTTGTTGATGGCCTTGAACAACTTCTTCACTAGTGCGGGCCTGTTTGGGGCTAAGTCATTAGTTGAAATGAACCCAGCCATCAAGGGCTTGTCTGACATGATTCAAGTAATGTCAGCTGCTCCATTTATGTTCTTGCCGGTTCTGGTCGGCATGTCTGCCGCTAAGCGGTTTGGTGCCAACCAATTCTTAGGGGCCGCAATCGGTTTGATCATGACTACCCCTCAACTGGGCGGGGCTGCTAAGTACTGGAATATCTTCGGCTTGCACGTTGCGCAAACCCAATACACTTACCAAGTTATCCCAGTTTTGGCTGCTATCTGGCTGTTAGCCTTCTTGGAAAAGAGACTGCACAAGGTTCTGCCTTCAGCAGTTGACTTTACCTTTACCCCACTTCTGTCAGTCATGATCACTGGCTTCTTGACCTTCACGGTTATCGGGCCAGTTATGAAGACTGTTTCAGACTGGATTACTAACGGCTTTGTATGGCTGTACAACACTGCTGGCTTTGTCGGCATGGGTCTGTTTGGTCTTTGCTACTCAGCTATCGTTATGACTGGTTTGCACCAAAGCTTCCCAGCCATCGAAACTCAATTGATCGCCGCCTTTGCTAGCGGCAAGGGCGCTGGTGACTTTATCTTCGTTGTTGCATCTATGGCCAACGTTGCTCAAGGTGCAGCCACCTTCGCTATCTGGTTCCTCACTAAGAACAAGAAGATGAAGGGTTTGGCATCATCTGCCGGTGTTTCTGCCCTGCTTGGGATTACTGAACCAGCCCTCTTCGGGGTTAACTTGAAGTACCGCTTCCCATTCTTCTGCGCCTTGATTGGTTCAGGCTTTGGTGCAGCTCTTGCAGGTCTTACCCAAGTTAAGGCCGCTTCCCTGGGTTCAGCTGGTTTCTTAGGCTTCCTTTCAATCTACCCTAAGACCATCCCAATGTACGTTGTATGTGAACTTGTTGCCTTCGCAATTGCTTTTGCCTTGACCATCGTTTGGGGCAAGGGTCACCTGAAGGAAGAAGTTGAAACTGTTGAAGCTCCTGTTTCAGCAGAAGAAGAAACTGCTGCTGAAGAAGCTCCAGCAGCTAGTCAATCAGCAGAAAAGGACGAAGTTATCTTGGCCCCAGTTGCTGGTGAAGCTGAAGACTTGTCTAAGGTTAACGACGAAGTCTTTTCAAAGAAGTTGATGGGTGACGGTGCCGCTATCGTTCCTAGCGAAGGCGCCATCTACTCCCCAATCACTGGTACTGTCAATGTTGCCTTCAAGACCGGCCACGCCTATGGCTTGAAGTCTGACGACGGTGCTGAAATCTTGATCCACGTTGGTCTGGACACGGTCAACTTGGGCGGCAAGCACTTCAAGAGCTTGGTATCTCAAGATCAACACGTTGAAAAGGGCCAAAAGCTTGGCGAAGTTGACCTGGAAGCCGTTAAGGCTGAAGGCTACGACACGACTGTAATGGTTATCGTAACCAACACCCCAGCTTACAGCGAAATTTACCAGACTAAGGAAAGCCAAGTTAAGGCTGGCGACAACTTGCTGGCATTGACTGCTAAGTAATTCAAAAACTATCTACCTACCATGAAAAAACAGTCTGGAGAAATCCAGACTGTTTTTCATGTTAAATCGTAAATATCAATAAGTTTTTTCTTGCATGTTTTTGCCGACATGTCTAAGATAATAATAGCCAAGTTTTAAGAAGAGTTTTGCATGGGGAGGAAGCAACATGACTTTAAGAGTTGGTATTTTAACTAGCGGTGGGGACTGCCAAGCTTTGAACGCAACGATGCGGGGCTTGGCCAAGACCCTTTACAACTGCGTTGACGACGTTGAAATTATTGGTTTTAAGAACGGCTACTACGGCTTGATGCATGAAGACTACATCAAGATGAAGCCCCGGGACTTCTCTGGCATCTTGAACGTGGGCGGGACCATTTTAGGCACTTCCCGTCAGCCCTTCAAGATGATGCGGGTCATCGAAGATGGCTTTGACAAGGTCGCTGCCATGAAGAAGAACTACAAGAAGCTGAACCTGGATGCCTTGGCCGTTTTAGGCGGCAACGGCTCACTTAAGTCAGCCAACATGCTGGCTCAAGAAGGCTTAAACGTGATCGGTCTGCCAAAGACCATCGACAACGACACCTGGGGCACGGACTACACCTTCGGCTTCCAAAGCGCCGTTGACGTGGCAACTCGTTACCTGGACGATATCCACACCACGGCTCAAAGCCACTCCCGGATCTTCGTTGTCGAAGTCATGGGTCACAAGGTTGGCCACATTACCTTGGCTGCCGGCTTAGCAGCTGGTTCTGAAATTATCTTGCTGCCAGAAATTCCTTACAACATTGACGTGGTTGTCAAGAAGATCAAGCAGCGGGAAAAGGCTGGCAAGAAGTTCACCATTATCGCCGCTGCTGAAGGTGCCATCTCTCAAGAAGACGCCAAGCTGTCCAAGAAGAAGTACAAGGCTAAGGTTGCAGCTAGAAACGGCGCTAGTGTTGTCAACGAAATCGCTGCTCAGCTCCAAGAAGCCCTGCCAAAGGCCGAAATTAGAACGGCGGTTATCGGCCACGCACAACGCGGCGGCAACCCTGACGCTTACGACCGGGAAATCTCAACTCGCTTCGGGATTGAAGGCGCCCGCCTGATCATGAACCGGTCATTTGGCCGCTTGGTCGTGATGAAGCAAGGCGAAGTTGACTCAATTGCCTTGGAAGATACGGCAGGCAAGCTTAAGTACGTTAACCCAGCTGGCAAGACGGTTGGCAATGCTCGCCTGATGGGCGTAACCTTTGGCGATATGTAATTGGGCAAAAGTAAATTTAAGTTAAAAACAAAAATTACCATCAAAAAAAGGACTGCAAATGCAGTCCTTTTTCTTCGGCTTAAAATCGCTGTTTTAAGCTCTTTAAGCCGCTGATGATAGTTTTCCTATCTCCTACTTCAAAAGCTCGCTGATGGCGTCTTGGTAGCTTTCAGCAGCCTTTTCGGCAGTTGCAAGATCCTTCTTGTTAACGCCGACATAAGCCTTGATAACTGGTTCGGTACCAGATGGCCGCAAGGCAACCCAGCTTTCGTCATCCAAGAAGTACTTCAAGACGTTTGACTTCGGGAAGCCAGTAAGTGGCGTTTCCTTGCCATCTTCAACCGTTACTTGTTCTTGGTAGTCTTCGATCTTCAAGACCTTGGCACCGTTGATTTCGCTGAGGCGTTCGCTGCGCAGCTTGCTCATCAGTTCAGCCATCTTCTTTTGGCCGCCGATCCCTGGCATTTCGATTGCCCGGGTGATTTCGTAGGCAACGCCGTACTTCTTCCAGATTTCTTGCAAGCCGTCAAAGACCGTCATGCCGCGAGAAGCGTAGTAGCAAGCAACTTCAAAGAACATCAAGGCCCCTTGCATCGCGTCCTTGTCACGGGCAAAGGCTTGGAACAAGTAGCCGTAGCTTTCTTCAAAGCCCATCAGGAACTTGCCGTCGCCTTCCTTGTTCATGCGGTCAACTTCTTCACCGATGTACTTGAAGCCAGTCAAAACTGACTTGGTCTTGATGCCGAAGTCCTTGGCAATCTTGAATGGCAACGCACTTGAAACGATGGAGGTTACGATTTCGTAATCTGGCGTCAACTTGCCTGAGTCCTTCAAGTTTTGCAGCAAGTAGTAAGACATCAAAGTGGCGATTTGGTTCCCAGTCAAGACTTGGAAGTCGCCCTTGTCAGTTCTAACGCAAGCGCCCATTCGGTCAGCGTCTGGGTCGGTGGCAACGATCATATCAGCACCGATTTCGTTGGCCAGTTCTACGCCTGGGTTGAAGACATCTCTAAATTCTGGGTTAGGCTTTTTGCAAGTTGGGAATTCTGGGTCAACAATGGCTTGACTTGGCACTGGGACCACATTGGTAAAGCCACCGCGGCGGAAAGCCCGGTCGTAAAGCATCTTACCAGTACCGTGCAACGGCGTGTAAACGATCTTCAGCTTGTCAGCATTTTCCTTGATCATTTCCTTGTTCACGTTAACCGTGTCAAGCTTTGCCAGGTAAGCTTCGTCTACGTCTTCACCGATCAGTTGCAAAGTGCCATTAGCGCGCAGCTCCTTAACTGGAGCTGCTTCTACGCTGAAGATGTCGTCAACCTTTTGCGCATAGGCAAAAAGACGGTCAGCATTTTCTGGACCCATTTGGGCACCGTCTTCGCCGTAGGCCTTGTAGCCGTTATACTGCTTGGCATTGTGAGAAGCAGTAATGTTGATCCCGGCAAAGGTGTGCAGGTAGCGAACGGCAAAAGACAATTCTGGCGTTGGGCGCAGGTCATCAAAGAGGTAAACGTGAATGCCGTGGGCACCCAATACGCGGGCAGCGTGAGTAGCCAGTTCCCGGGAGTTGTAGCGGGAGTCAAATGAAATTACGACACCGCGCTTCTTAGCCTCTTCCCCGTTTTCGTCAATGAGGCGGGCCAAGCCTTCAGTTACCCGGCCAACCGTGAAAAGGTTGATCCGGTTGGTCCCTGGTTCCAGGAGCCCCCGCATCCCGGCCGTCCCAAAGTTGATGTCTTGACCAAAAGCGTCTTCGATCCACTTTTCGTCTGAGCCAAGTTCGGCCATTTGCTCAGCCAAGTCTTCTGGCAAGGCCGCATTCTTCCATTGTTCAAAGCTTTCTTTTGCGTTCATCTTATTTTCCTTTACATTCTCTTATTTCTTCGCGATCAGAAATGTTTTATGCATATCTGACTTTTTTAATAGGCTTTCCTGATCAAGTATATCACTTACCAGTTCAGCAATCTCTTCTGGCAGGCAGTAAGTTTGAAATTCACCGGCATCCAGGATCACGTCCTGATCGGTCTTGTTGTAGCAGTAAACTACAACTTCCTTTTTATTATATCTGACCAAGGCATTGATGCCAAAGACGATCTTCACAAAGCCGACCTTGCCGTTTACCAAGGCTGGGTTTTGCTTGCGCAAGGAAGCTAGTCTAGCAACCTTTCTTTCCAAAAGCTGACTCTCCTCGCCCCATGGGAAGTAGCGGCGGTTGTCAGGGTCCTTGTCCCCTTCAAGGCCAGCTTCATCCCCGTAGTAAACGCAAGGTACGCCCGGTACAGAGAAGAGCAGGCCAAAGGCCAAGGATACCAGATCCTCATCGCCTCCCAAAACCGTCTTGATTCTTGGCGTATCGTGAGTGCCAATATTGTTCATGCAGTTTTCCAAAAAGGCTTTAGGATAGTTTTCTACCAGTTTCTCCAAGTCGTTCAAAGCTGACAGTTCGTCTTCTTCATTCTTGGCCTGCAAGAGGTCAATGATGAAGTTTCTGATTGGATAATTCATCGTCCCCGTCAAGTTGTCCCCAGCCATGTAGGTCCGGAACTCACTGTTGACGAACTTGTGAGAGGCATCCTCCCACACTTCCCCAATCAAGACGTGGCAGTCTTCATTTTGCAGGCGCTCTCTGATTTCGCGCAGCATCTGCATTGGGAGTTCGTCGGCCACGTCCAAACGCCAGCCGTCAACATGCATCCGGGTCCACTTGGCCAAAACGCCCTTAGGACCGCAGATAAAGTCTTGATAGTCCTTGTTGTGCTTGTTGACTTCTGGCAGGGTAGTTACGCCCCACCAGGACTGGTACTTGTCGGGATAATGAATAAAGTTGAACCAGGAGAAATACTTGCTGTTTTTATCGTTAATCGCTTCTAAAAAGTACTTGCTGTCAGCCCCAACGTGGTTGAAGACCCCGTCCAAGATCAAGGCAATCTTGTTTTGGTGCAGGTCGTGAACAAGCTTTTTAAAATCTTCCTCAGTCCCCAGCATGGGATCAATCTGCAAGAAATCTTGGGTGTCATAGCGGTGGTTGCTAGAAGCTAAGAAAATGGGGTTCAAGTAGATTGCCGTTACGCCCAATTGCTTGAGGTAGGGAATTTTTTGCCTAATGCCTTCAAGGTTACCGCCAAAAAAGTCCCAACGGGCAATGTCGCCTCGCTCATCTTTAATGTAGTAAGGACTGTCTTTCTTCGTTGCGTAGATAAAACTGTCCTTTTTTCTTCCTGTAATCTCGCCGTTAGGGTTGCCGTTGTTGAAGCGGTCTGGAAAAATCTGGTAGACCACGCCCTGGGTATACCAAGGCGCTTGCGGCACCGTCCGGTCGTAGCAAGTCAGCTGGAAGGTCCGCAGGTCGGTATTGTCTTGGGTGATTTCCCCATCGCCAAAGCCGTCTTGGCTTCTTTGCAAGAAGTAGTACTGGTCGTTTTGCTTGACGTTGAAGTAGTAGTAGTAAAGACCAGAAGACCCGATCTTGACACTGGTTTCATACATCTCGGTGTCTGAATTATAAGACAGAGGATAGGCAACCGCGTCTTCATTGACCTTGGTCAGCCATAAGGTGACTTCTTGGATTTCTTCTTCAACTTTTACCGACCAGGTAACTTCGGTATTGGCCTGGATGGCGCCAAAAGGACTCTTGTAACGCTGATCCCAGGATTTAAAAGTGACTTTCATGCTTACCGTGCCTTTTCAGCGTCAATTTCAACTGGATCTAAGTGCCAGATTTCCTTAGCATAGCGTTCAATAGTCTTGTCTGCGTCAAAGCGTTCTGAGTGAGCGATGTTGACCAGGCTCATTTGTGCCCATTGGCGCTTGTTAGCCCAAGTCTTTTCAGCTTCCTTTTGGGCCTTCAGATAGGCTTCAAAGTCGGCCAAAACCAGGAATTGTTCGTTGTCGCCCAAGAAGTTGTCGTAAAGGGCCCGGCCTTCGCCAGCGCAGTTAGGAATCGTGCCGTCGATCAAGGCATCAACTGCCTTCTTCAAAACTGGGTCGCTTTCGTAAAGGTCTCTTGGGTGGTAGTTGTGGTTAGCGTAGTAGCTGTAAACTTCATCCTTATCAAGACCGAAGGCAAAAATGTTTTCTTCGCCAACGGCGTCCTTGATTTCAATGTTGGCCCCGTCCATGGTGGCCACGGTCAAAGCCCCATTAGCCATCAGCTTCATGTTGCTGGTACCGCTGGCTTCCTTGGTAGTCGTGGAGATTTGTTCACTGAGGTCAGCAGCTGGGATAATTTGTTCAGCCAGAGAAACGTTGTAGTTTTCCAGGAAGACAACCTTCAGCTTGCCCTTGATGGCTGGGTCGTTGTTAACCAGGTCAGCTACGGCATTGATCACCTTGATGACTTGCTTAGCAAAGACGTAGCTTGGCGCAGCGATGGCACCAAAGATGACAACCCGCTTTGGGTGGTCGATGCCAGCCTTCAAATCTTGGTACAGCTTCAAAACGTGAAGGAGCTTCAAGGTTTGCCGCTTGTAAGCATGCAGTCTCTTGACTTGAACGTCAAAGATAGCTTCTGGGTCAACGGTGACGCCAGTTCTGTCCTTGATGACCTTGGCCAGCTTCTTCTTGTTGTCTAGCTTGATGGCTTGCAGCTTGGCCAAAACCTTGGTGTCGTGGTAGTACTTTTCAAATTTCAGCATTTCCTTGCTGTTAAAGCGCCACTTGGTCCCGATGGTGTCGTCCAAGAGCTTGGCCAGTTCTGGGTTGGCCAATTGGATCCACCGTCTTAAAGTGATCCCGTTGGTCTTGTTGTTGAAGCGGTCTGGGAAGAGCAGGTAGAAGTCTTTCAAAACTTCGGTTTCCAGAAGCTGAGTGTGCAGAGCTGCCACCCCGTTGACTGAGTGAGAGCCAATGATGGCCAGGTGAGCCATGTGCACTTGGTTGTTTTGGATGATCCGAGTTCTTTGGATGACATCGCCTGAAACCTTGCCTTCAAGAGACAAGACGTAGCGGCGGTCGATTTCTTGGATGATTTCGATCAAACGTGGCAAAAGTTGGCCAAACATGCCCAGGTCCCATTTTTCCATGGCTTCAGCCATGATGGTGTGGTTGGTGTAGCTCATTACCTTTTGCGTTACTTCCCAAGCTTCATCCCAGTCCATCCGTTCCCGGTCAACCAAAAGCCGCATCAGTTCAGCCACGCACATGGCTGGGTGAGTGTCGTTGATGTGAACGGCAACGTACTTAGGCAAGTTCTTCAGTTCTTCTTCGCCGTAGTCCTTGATGAAGTTGTTTAAGATGCTTTGCAGACCTGCAGAAACGAAGAAGTATTCTTGCTTCAGCCGCAAAAGCTTGCCTTCATAGCTGGAGTCGTCTGGGTAAAGAATGGAAGTCAAGTCTTCTACCTTGCGCCGGTCTTCAATAGATGGATACTTTAATTCGTCTTCTGGAGCGATTTCTGCATCCCACAGGCGCAAAGTGTTGGTCACGCCGTTGTGGTAGCCAACCAGGGCGACGTCATAAGGAACAGCGCGAACTACATCGCAGCCTTCGTATTGCGGGGTCATCCAGCCATGGTCGTCAACCATGTTGACATGGCCGCCGAAGTAAACTGGTACAGACTTGCTTTCCCGGCGAACTTCCCAGTAGTCGCCCTGCTTCAGCCAGTCGTTTGGCAATTCTCTTTGATAGCCGTTAACGAACTTTTGCTTGAAGAGGCCGTACTTGTAGCGAATGCCGTTACCGTTGCCGGCATAGCCAGTTGAAGCTAAAGAATCCATGAAGGCGGCAGCCAAGCGGCCAAGACCACCATTACCCAGGGCCATGTCTGGTTCTGCTGAGGCAATTTCGTCTAAGTCCAGGCCGTATTCAGCCAGGGCTTCCTTAGCCGTATCCAGCCAACCCAAGTTGAGCAGGTTGCTCTTGAGCAAAGTCCCAGGCAAAAATTCGATTGAGAAGTAGTAGACTTGCTTGTGGTTGTTGGTCGTTTCAGCAATTCTGGTTCTGCGCCACTTGCTGGAGTAGCCATCTTGCACAATTGAAACCAAAGCAGCAAAGACGTCTTCCTTAGAAGCTTCTTCTACGCTTTCTTCAAAGTGGCGGCCGAGCTTGGATTCAAGCCGTTCCTTAAATTCCTTAACGCCAATCGTGCTGGTGCTTGCTGATTTGCTTAAAGTCATTTTTGTCTTCCTTATCTATATCTATCCAAGTAATTCGCCGTACATCCATTGGTACTTGCTTGCGGAATTCTTCCAAGAGAAGTCGGACCGCATGGCCGTTCTTTGCGCCTTAGCCCACTTTTCCTTTTCGTGGTAGAGCTCAAGCATCTTCTTGATGGCTTCAACCATTTGGTAGCCGCTGAATTCGCGGAAGCCAAAGCCGTCGCCTTCGTTCTTGGTCTTGTCATAGATCCAAACCGTATCAGCCAAGCCGCCAATTTGGTGAACAATTGGCAAAGTACCGTAGCGCAGAGCAATCAATTGGGACAAGCCGCATGGCTCAAAGGCAGATGGCATTAAGAAGGCGTCAGCCCCGGCGTAGATCTTTTGAGCCAGGTTCACGTCAAAGGCCAGGATCAGCTTGAACTTGTCTGGGTGGCGGCTGGCAATGTCGCTTAAGGCATGTTCAAAGTATTGGTCCCCGTTGCCGAGCAAGACTACTTGGACGTCAAACTGCAAGATGTTGTCGAGTTCTTCCAAAAGCAGCTGGCAGCCCTTTTGTGCAGTCAAGCGGGTAACCATCCCGATGAGCGGCGTAGTCGGTGCAGCTTCCAGGCCCACTTGCTTTTGCAGGTCGGTCTTGTCGCGGCGCTTGTGCTTCAAGTGGTTGACATCGTAGCGAACTCTGATGACCGGGTCAGTTGCTGGGTTGTACTTTTCAAAGTCAATCCCGTTCAAGATGCCGACCAGCTTGTAGTTGACGTCTCTCAAGATGCCATCAAGGCCTTGGCCAAATTCCGGCGTTTGAATTTCGTTTGCGTAAGATGGGCTAACCGTGGTTACCTTATCAGCGTACAAGATCCCGGTCTTCATCCAGTTGACGTCGTTGTTGAAGCGAACCGTACCGTTGTCAAACCATTCATAACCTAGGCCAAAGAAGTTTGGCAGGGTCTTGGCATCATACTTGCCTTGGAATTCCAGGTTGTGGATAGTCAAAACCGTCTTGATGCCGCGGTAGGCGTCAACGAAGCCCCACTTTTCCCGCAAGAGGAATGGTATAAAGGAAGTGTGGTAGTCGTTGCAGTGCAAGACATCTGGAATGAAGTTGTAGCGTTCCATCATCATGATGACTGCCTGCTGGAAGAAGGCATAGCGCTCGCCATCGTCGTAGTAGCCATAGATGCCTGGGCGCTTGAAGTAGTACTCGTTGTCGATAAAGAAGTACTTAACCCCATTTCTTTCCAGGGTCAACACGCCGCAGTTTTGGTTGCGCCAGCCAACTGGCACGTAAAAGTCGCCTTGGAATTCCAGTTGTTCACGGTATTCTTCTGGCATGTCTTGGTAAAGTGGCAGAGCAACTGCTACTTCGTCGCCATCTTTAGCCAATTGATTAGGCAAGGCGCCTAAAACATCGCCCAAGCCGCCAGTCTTAAAGAAAGGTGCACATTCAGCACCAACAAATAAGATTCTCACGATTCATCCTCCTACTTATTCCAAAACGAAGTCCTTATCAACGACAGTGCCCTTCTTGATGACTACTGGCGTGTCAGGCTTGCCCTTCACGGTTACGCCCTTTTCGACGACTACGTTCTTGTCCAAGATGGCGTATTCTACGTCAGCCCCGCTCTTGATCCGGCAGTTGGCCATGATCACGGAGTTCTTAGTCGTGCTGTCCTTGGCGAAGCCGACTCTTCTAGAAACAACGCAGTTCTTGACTTCACCTTTGACCTTGCAGCCAGTAGCGATCAAGGTGCTCTTGACGTCAGAGTCCTTGTCGTAATAAGTGCCAACTTCGTTTCTGATCCGGGTGATGATCTTTTGGCTGCCGTAAAGCAGTGAGTCGCGCTTGTCCTTGTCCAGCATGTCCATGTTGGCTTGGTAGTAGCTGTTTACGTCATGGATGTTTCTTAAGTAGCCAGTGTATTCATAAGCACTAGCCTTTTCCTTCACTGACAAGTAGGCCAAGCGTTCAGCAACGTCGTAAGCCAAGCTGCTCTTTTGGGCCTTTTCCAGTTGGTGGATCAGCCAGTCAGTGTCCATCACGTAGACATTGGTAGCCAGGTTGTATGGGCCTTCTTCGCTCAGGTCGATGGCTTCATCTTGGTCAACGACCACATTGCCATCGCTCAAGATAAAGGCGTGGTCGTCTGATGCCAGGTTGCCCTTTTCAACGCGCTTGAAGACAGTAGTGATGTGACCGCCATTTGATTGGTGGAAGTGCAAGATGGCTTGCAAGTCAAAGTTGGCAGCCATCTTGTTGCCGATGAAGACTGTGTAAGGCATCTTGCAGGTCTTCAAAAAGAGGATCAAATCGTTAAAATATTCTTCCCCTCTTGCCCGGCGCTGCATCAAGTTTTGGTAAAAGTCCAGGTATTCGTAGGCACCAATCGTGTCTAAGCCCCATTCCTTGCCCCCGCCAAGGTGGTCCAGGTAGGATCTAACCTTTTCTTGGCTGATTAAGGTGTAAATGTGGTTGATGCCCGCGTTGACGATGCTGGACAGGGCAAAGTCCATCAAGCGGTACTTGCCGGCGAAGTAAAGAGTTGACAGGGCTCTTTCATCCGTCAAAGGCTTTAATTGGCTGTATTCGTGCTGGTTGCTAAAAATTGCGCACATCTTACTTGTTTTCATTTGGTAACACTCCGATCTTTTCACCATTGCCAACTACGGCAATCTTGCCATCTTCTTCTGCAACCACTGAGTTGCTGCCGATAATTGCGTTTTCGCCAACGATTGCCTTGTGGATCTTAACGTTCTTGCCGATCTTGGCACCAGGCATGATGACGGAGTCAACGATTTCTGACCCCTTTTGGACGTCAACGTTAGCAGAAATGATTGAGTGTTCGATCTTGCCATCGATGTAGCAACCGTCCACGATCATGGAGTTCTTGACTTCAGCGTCTTCAGTAATCATTTGCGGAGCGTCAATGGTGTTCTTGGAGTAGATCCGCCAGCTGCGGTCGTCTAAGTCTAAGCCGTCTGACCCATCCAAGAATTCCATGTTGGCTTGCCAGAGGGAGTCGATCGTACCAACGTCCTTCCAGTAGCCGGAGAATTGGTATGAGAAGACTCTTTCGTCACTCTTTAAGTAGTAAGGAATAACGTTCTTCCCAAAGTCGACCATGTCGTCAGCCGTAGCAAAGCCGGCAGTCAAGACTTCTCTCAGGCGCTTCCAATTGAAGATGTAGATCCCCATGGAAGCGTGGTTGCTCTTTGGTTCAGCTGGCTTTTCTTCAAATTCGATGATCCGGCCGCTGGAGTCGGTGTTCATGATCCCAAAGCGCGGTGCTTCATCCCATGGCACATCAATAACGGCAACCGTCAAAGAAGCATGGTTCTTTTCGTGTTGTTCCAGCATGTCGGCATAGTCCATCTTGTAGATGTGGTCACCTGACAGGATCAAAACGTATTCTGGGTCTTGGCTGTCAATGTAGTCAATGTTTTGGTAGATGGCGTGAGCCGTCCCTTCAAACCACTTGCTGCCGCCGTTGTCGGTATATGGCTGCAAGATAGTGGCACTAGAGTTCAGCCCGTCAAGCCCCCAGCTTGAACCATTACCGATGTGATTGTTCAATTTCAATGGTTCATATTGGGTGATAACGCCGACGTTGCGGACGCCTGAATTTGCGCAGTTGCTCAGCGGGAAGTCGATAATCCGGTAACGGCCGCCAAATGGCACGGCTGGCTTAGCCTGATTTGCAGTTAATTTGCCAAGCCGGGTCCCCTTGCCCCCGGCCAGGATTAGACCTAGCATTTTTGTACTCATAATAAAAATCCTTCTCTACTTTATCTCTTCACATTATCTGTACTAACGACTATTTGCTTTTAACCTGTTTAGCCTTTTTAGTACGCCTTCTCTTGATAACTACTTTCTCTGGCTTAAGAATCATGGCACTGAAGCCCGGTAGGTCAACAGAAATTTGGTAGTCAAAATTCTTAAACTTTTTCTCTTCGGCAGTCATCGTTTGTGGTTTCGCGGTCCAATCACCGCCATATTCACTGCGTGAGCTGTTTAAGGCTTCTTGGTAGGTGCCTGCATATGGCACGCCAACCTTAAACCCTTTTCTTTCAACTGGCGTAAAGTTGAGCAAGACGATGACAAAGTCATGTCTTACCTTGCCTTGTCTGATAAAGGACAAGACTGACTGATCACGGTTGTCGGCATCGATAATTTCAACTGAGCGCTCTTCTTGCTCGAGCTGCCACAAGGCTGGCTCATTCAGGTAGAAGTGGTTCAAGTCGCGGTTGAACTTCAGCATCTTGGCGTTTAGCTCATCATCTAAAGAGGACCATACCAGGCCTTCGTTGTAGCGCCATTCGATGTATTGACCAAATTCCCCGCCCATGAACAAAAGCTTCTTGCCTGGATAAGTCATCAGCATAGTGTTCAAGTTACGAAGTTGGGCAAACTGGTCAGGCCGGTCGCCAAACATCTTGTTCATCAAGCTGCGCTTGCCATGAACGACTTCGTCGTGGGACAGTGGCAAGATAAAGTTTTCACTCATCCGGTACATAAAGGAGAAGGTCGACAGGTCGAAATTGTCCTTTCTAAAGAGCGGATCCATTGAGTAAAAGCGCAATTCATCGTTCATCCAGCCCATATTCCACTTGTAGTCAAAGCCGAGACCGCCATCCTCAACGCGGCCCGTAATCTTGACTTGGGAAGAACTTTCTTCGGCAATTAACAGGCATTCTGGGTGCATCCCCTTGATGACTTTGTTGAACTTGTGCAAAAATTCAATGCCTTCAATGTTGCGGTTGCCACCATATTGGTCTGGCTTCCACTCGCCTGGGCCCCGGTCATAGTCGCGGTACAGCATGTTGGATACTGCATCGACTCTTAACCCGTCCAGGTGGTAGTATTCCAGCCAAAACAGGGCGCTGGACAACAAGAAAGACTGCACTTGCGGCTTGCCCAGGTCAAAGTTCAAGGCCCCCCAGCCCTTATTTTGCGCCCGCCAGCCTTCTTCAAATTCGTAAGTTGGCGTGCCGTCATAGTAGGCCAAGGCATCATTATTGATGCAAAAGTGCCCAGGAACCCAGTCGGCCAAGACCCCAATATTTTCCTTGTGGCAGGCTTCCACGAAATCTTGCAGATCTCGCGGCTCTCCGTAAGCCCGCTCTAAGGCAAAGTAGCCAGTCGTCTGGTAACCCCATGACGCATCTAGTGGGTGCGCCGTTAAAGGCAGGAATTCAATGTAGTTGAAGCCTTGCTCTTTAACATAAGGAATGAGTTCCTGTTGCAGGTCCTTTAAGGTATAAAGACTGCCGTCTTCATGCTGCTTCCAGGAATTGACGTGAACCTCGTAGATATTGATTGGCCGGGCAAAGTGATTTGACCGCTTGTGCCAGCCAAACCATGCTCCATCAGTCCAGTGCTTTATTGGCAAATCTGAAATTACGGCTGCGTTGCCGGGACGCGGTTCATATTCAAGGGCTACTGGGTCAAATTTCATGACTTCTTTGCCATCAGCCTGCTTGACTAAGAACTTGTAAAGCTGTCCTGGTCTGGCATCAGCAGTTGCGGTTTCCCAAACGCCGTAACTGTTTTTGGCCATTGGCAAAGTTTTCTCCCAATTATTAAAATCGCCAACTAGCCAAACCTGCTGGGCATGCGGTGCCCACACGCGGAAGACATGGGAGTCCCCTTGCTTGTGGCAGCCCAAGTACAGATGCAGGTACAGGTCATCGCCGGCCGCAAAATTCTGCAAATGTTGCTCTAGCTCGTCCATTTCTTACCCCACTTTCTCTAAAATATCACTTAAATATATAAAAACAGCAAATTTCTCTGCTAAAACGCTGTAAGCGTTTTTTGCCCACTTACATTATAAGCTGTTTCGTGCACAATTTCAGTATAAAAAATGAATTTTCTCAAAAAAGCATTTTTTAAGCATGAAATCAGATTTTATCTGATTTTTCGCTTATTTTTATAGCTGAAATCGAATGATCATCTCCGCTTATATCCTTGCAAGCATTCCAAATATACAATACCACACTCTTATTTAATTTTCATTCGATTGCAAAAACACGTTTAAGCGATTACCTCAATACTGTGCACGTATAGCATTCGGGTGAATAATTAAAAAGTTTTCATTAGTTCTGCGATATTTTCGATAAATTTGGGTATATTTTTGCTTTTTCCGTATTTTTTCAATTCTTTTAGCGAAAAAAATAAACTCCTAAGTTTCCTTAGGAGTTTATTTTGCTATCATTTGTGCTAATGACGGCTTTCGCAATCAGCCAAATAATCAATAGCCAGAAAATAATAATCGGCAAAGCGTAGTACCATTTCTTGGGCTTGCCCTGCTCCCACATGCCGCGGCTCTTTTCTAAGCACCGCTTCCAAACGGGCTGGGGAATCAGTTTGATGCTGAGGGCCGCTAAGAGGGGCAAAATGACGGCATCGTTTAAATAGCCTAATACCGGGATGAAATCGGGAATCAGGTCAATCGGCGACAAGGCATAGGCAATGGTCAAAAAGGCCAGGATTTTAGCCAAAATCGGCGTTTCTCGGTCATTAAAGGCCAAGAACAAGGCTGGCAGGGTCGTCTTCAGCTGGCTGAGGGATTGCTTGATTTTTTCCTTCATAAAAATTCCATTCTAGTGCTCTGCTTGGCGAATCTGGGCATTTAGCTGGTCAGTGTCGATACGCTTTTTAAAAAAGTCAGCATTATCTACTGGCAAATGGAGGTTGAAATTGACGAAGGGCTGGATGGTCAGTTCCCCGTCTTTAACCGCCATGTCCAGGATGTGACCGCCCAGCTGGTGATTATCGCTCAAATAATGAAGGTGAAAGCCACTTGAGGCCACGCCTTGGTAAAGGTCGGGCGCGTAGTAGCCGATGACAGTGCCTTTGGTGTCTTCTCCCGTAAAAATAGCCTGCTGGTCGGCTACTTCGACTAGGCCAGGGTAAGGCTTTTCTTGCTTAAAGACAGTCCGGGTCGTCATCTTGGCAAAAGTTCCAGTGATCTTGACCGCAAAAAAGACGTTGCGGGAATTTTCCTGGAGAATTTTGGCTTCTAGATCATCCACAGATAAATTGGTGATCGACTGAAAATTTTTCACCTCATCAAAGTGGACGCAGGCAAAGGGCACGGTTACGTCCCCGGCCAATTCTTCCACCGTGCCGTCCCGGCGGATGGTGTAGGCGTGTCCGCCCAAAACCACCATTTCCCCGTCCAAACCCGCACAGGTGCCAATGCCGGAGTCACCGTGCTCAAGCAGGCTGCTGACCGGCAGCGTCCCGTCAAACAGACCCGAGATCAGCATCGCCAAAGTCCCATGTTGATAAACCGTATCTTCTTCCATGTTTCTTGTCCTTTCCATTTGACTCAGTGACCGGCTCGCGGCAAGTTGTCAAAGACTAAACCCAGGATGGCCAGGATGATTACGCTGCCCCAAATCTTGGGGCTTTTGGTGAAAAAGGCACACAGGATCATCACTGCCAGCACCGTGAGCAGGTCGCGCGCGTTCTTTCGATTCATCAAATCCACCTGCTTTCTTGCCTATCATTATAAGCTTTTTCAAAAAATAAGCATCCCTTTGGCCGCTTTCAATTTAGAAGCTATAATAATCATGTCATTAATAGATTAATCAGGAGGAATCTTAGTGTACATCAAGATGAAAAAAATTCTGATCCCTTTAGCATGTCTGTCTGCCCTGACCTTATCCGCCTGCCAGACTTCGACCAAGCCGACTGGGCAAGCTTCGTCATCCAAGACGGCCAGCACTCACAAGTCATCTTCCAAGTCTAAAGCTGCTCCAAAGGAAAACAGCCAGGCCAAAAAGCCAAAGTCAGCCAAGCAGTCAAGTGCCGTCAAAAATAGCAGCTCATCTGCCAGCTCAAAAGCCAGTTCATCATCCAGCAGTCCTACTAGTTCCAGCAGCTCAAGCAGTGCCGCCAGTTCCAGCAGCTCCAGCAGCTCCAATGCTCCTGCTGGCTACCAAGCACTGTTTGAAGGGGAAACGCTCACCAGCTTCGTCAACAAATATGGCGAATCCCCCGCTGCCTATCTCTCCGAACACTACGGCCTAAGCCCCAAAGAAGCCTTGTATGCCACGCCAGATTCCCTGGAAACCTTCGGTGAGATGCAGTCTGAAAGCATGTACCGCAAAGGACAAGATCCATTCGCGAACTAACCAAAAAATCCGTTCCCAAGTTCCGGGAACGGATTTTTCTATTCTAAATCTGAATCGGCTGCTTGGCCGTCATGCTTTTTCCACTGGCAGTCGGTCAATTCCAGCTGGCTGAACGTGGCCTTAAAGGATGAATCCTCCGGACTGCAGGCGTAGATGCCAAAACGAATCGTCCCGCCTCCCTCCAGCATGTGGCAGATCCGCATCTGCTTGTAAGTCACGCCGTCTTCTGAGCATTCGATGCAATAGTCGTCTTCCCTGCGGCTGAGCCGGTACCACATTGACTTGACCGTGGCCGGAATTTCTGTCGTGGCCCAGTCCGAATAGCCATGGTTGGTCACCACGCTGCCCAAGTGCTGGAAAGCGTCATTCTCATACTCAATTGACCCCTTGAGCCAGTTCTCGCTGTCAAGATACATGACCACCCCGCACTGGTCAAAGCGGTGGTGACTGGCAAAGTCGGTTTTAACGATGAACGAAAAGAATTTGTCATCGCTTGCCAGCTGCAAAACTGGCGCGTTGTCATTGCGGAAATGGTAGTAGGTCCGTTGCCACAAGTCCGTGTGCGGCTTGGTCACGATCTCAATCTTGTCATCTGAAATAATAAAGTCCGCTGGCTCTCTGGTCCAGGTCATTTGTTCGACTGGAAATTTCATCTTTTGGCTCTCCCTAATTCATCACGTGCTTTTTATTGATTATTATATCGTAGAATTCAGACTCCTAGTCACGCACCTCGGAAAAATATTTTTTCCAAGAAGATAGGCATTTTCATTAAAAAATCGCCACCAAGCCGCCACTCGTTTGTCTATTGTTACTAAAAGCCGGTTCTAGCTGGCAACACGAGCGCGATCAAGAAGATCAATGCTGCCTGGCAAATAGACTATGAGAACAACCAGCATAATTTCGCCCTCATGAAAGAGGCAGCTCAAACGCCCACAATCATGGCTTTCATTGGCATCCACGCCAAGATGTCCCGCGGGGACATGGTCCGCTTTATGGCCGAAAGAGCTGTTACGGATGCAGAAGAACTCAAGAATTTTGCCGACTTTGGCTATGAATTCTGTCCACAGGCCAGCACGCCGGCCAAGTTCGTCTTCCGGACCGACTACGATTTCAAAAGGAAATAGAAAAAGACCGCCAGATCTTTTGATCTAGCGGTCTTTCTGATGCGTGCCAATTATTGGAATTTAGGTACTAACTGTAAAAGCCTATTCTCTAGGACTTTTTGAAGCTTAAATTTTTAACCTGTGTCAGAGTCTGTGTCAGACCCTCAGAAATCATCTATTTGCCAATAAGGTCCAACATCTCTTTGTTTTTATCTGGATCAACATGGACATAGGTCTTCAGAAACATGTCTACCGTGTGTCCGAGCCGAGAGGCTGCCCATGGATAGTTCATTTGAGGAATTGCTGCGACCTTAGAGGCAACTGTATGCCTACAGTTGTACATGCTGATATCCTTTGGATCATGATCAATTCCTACCAGTTTAACAATCCGTTTCAAAACAATGTTGGTGTTCTGTTGGCCAATAGGGATTCCCAAAGTTGCCAACCTGTAATCAGTCAGATTCAGAAAAATATAATCAGTTTGATCAACAATTTTTTTCTCTTCCAAGATTTGCTTCTGCTGGTCATGGAACTCCATCAATAACCTATAAACATCTTCATCTAAAGGAAGCGTTAATCTAGATTCCCCAGAAGGACGGCTCTTCAAATGACCATTTAAGTGGCGATTCTTTTCATTCCACGAGTCAGAAATCTTAAAAACATGATGACCGTTTTCTTCGATCAACTGTGACCATTTCAAAACTTGAATTTCTTAAGGTCTCATACCTGTTCCACACAGAGCCACAAGAATCATTAACTTAGTCCCCCAAAATTGTGGACGGCTTTTCATGTTTTCAATTTCAAGCATGACCTCAGCTTTAATCCGGCTAATTTCTTCATCAGTAAAAATGTAAGATTCTTTTTTTACTGAGAATTCACCTTTTCTAAAAAACTTAGCCAAAGCCCTGTCAGGTACTGGATTAGGAAGAATAGAATTTTCTTTAAAGAACTGTCTCAAATGCTGCAGACGTCTGCTTACGGTTGAGTCTTTGCTTACCGTTACTCCATGATCCGCAACATACTTTCTGGCAAACCAACGAATATCTTTTTCATCAATATCCCTTAGTTTCGTTTGACCGAAATACTTTTGAACAAGTTTTAAAGTATAGTTCCAGTCTTTCTTGGTTGCATATTCCCAGCGACCTAATTCAGACTCGTTTTTAATATAACGCTCCAAAGATTCAGAAAGAGATGCCTTTTTAGCGTCATAATTGTCATATACCGCTTCTTCAGCTTCTACCAACAGTTTCCGCTCTAATTTTTCAGCATCCTTCTTAGTTCCTTCAACATACTGTGTAGGCACAGAAATCCGAGCACCATTTTTATCTCGTGGCTGAACACGAACCTTCCACATGCCTGCATGTCTGCCTTTTTCCATTAAAGTTACTGCCATTGTTTTTTCTCCTTTGTAATTGAAAAAACAAAAGCATGGTAGCTACATAAAGTATACCATGCTTCCACACTTTTTAGGCTTGATTTCCCCGAGAGGTCAGCCATTGTTTAACTTCTGCTGGCAGATAATATTTCCGGCCCTGCTCCGTGAGTTGGTGGTATGGACACCCGTTTTTGATTAGCTTAAAAAAATACGTGTAACTAATTCCCAATTCATCAGCCATCTGCCTGGCGTTTAATAATTCAGTCCCAAACATAATCTCCCTCCTGCCTTACATCTTAATGATTTTTGAAATCCTTCTTCTCAACTGTTCATATGTGTCAACTCTTTTATCAATAACGTCACAATACTTATAAAAAGCAATTGGTGAATATGGCGTTGTGATCACACAATTTTCAATGTTTAAAGGCGCATTGTGATATCTTCGAGGAGCGTATACGTCATGCTGATACGGGTCTAGTATTCGCAATAAATCACTGTATTTAAAGTCTTGAGGCCGCAAATCGTCCAGAATTACAAAGTGTTTGTCACTTTCATATTCTTGAAAATAATCGTTTGAACTTCCTAAGATAATATACAGTTTTCCACTGTTTTTAGCGAATTCAACCGCTTTGCGAGTTTTACCCGCTCCAGCTGGCCCATATATCCAGATTGTTTCAGTTTTTTGGCCTTCAAATTCCTTAACCCATGCTTGGTGTCTATTCTTGTCTATCAACTGCTGGATTCTGTTGATTGTGTCCAATTTTTTGGCAAACTCGAAATTACCAATATTTTTTTAACAATTCATTTCGGTCAATTTCTTCATTCGCAAATGATTCCAGCCATTAGTTGATATCTTGATCATTTACCCTTCGCTGAATTTTTGAAATCTTTTTTCAAAATCAAAGGATGCAACTACATCTTTCGGATCATAGCTCTTTTTAGTTTCAGAAGCTCCACGTGTGGCATAAATTAGGTAGCTGTATGCATTATTAATTCTCCCCTTCCAGATTTGAACGTATTGGGGCTCGACCTTTAATAAAGAAGAAATTCGGGAAATAGTTTGAGGGTTAGGAAATTTTAAAACAACATGAACATGCGGTTCAACAGTTTCTTGATCCTCCTTGCTGCTAGGCTCTCCTTCATGTACAATATATGCCCACTCGGGTACAGCTGATTCTTCCAGAATTTGAAATAGGTTATCAACAGGATACGGCAACTTCGAAAGCTGTTGAACAACCATGAATTGTCTAGCTCTTGGCTCTTTAATTTCTACTTCTAAGTTGTCTTCAGTGTCGTCCATTTAACTCCTCCTTCCTTGCACAGTTTGCACACTTGAGTTAAGCCATTAATAACAAGCCCAGAATGGCTTAACAATGCTGGCTGACACAGTTTTTACAGTTTGACTTTGACCTTTTTAACGCCGAACGCCAAGCTCAGACGCGTTCCACTTGACAGCCCCAGGGCTGTCAGTCTGTCGGCGACTAGATCCACTGCCAGTAGTCTGTTTCATCAATAAACCAGTTCGGATTAATATTGCTCTCAATGTGGCGAATTACATTTGGAATGTCTAGTGCCATGTAGTTAGGTAATACAAATGGATGCGGTACCTGCCAGTCATTGCCTTCAGCGAAAATCAAGCCGTTACCAATGTAATCAGCCGTAATTGGCAGTTGCTTAGGGTCAACAAATGGATATAGCATTCGTTTAGAGTCATTGTCAGCACTATTGGGACGCATTAGGATTCGTGTATTACACTCCAATGACAACTGGCGTGGAAACGAAGTAGCATCTGGTCGCTGCATGCCTAAACAGAGGAAGAAACCAGCTTGACGCCCAAGCAACAGCAATTTAGCCATATAGCTCAATATTTCGTCCCTGGTCTTCTTATCCAGCAACAAGCTAGCTAATTCGTCAATTGTGATTAGGACAGTTCGATAGACTTTCCCGTCTCTAATCACGGTTGAGAAATCACCGCCAAAATTCGCATTCATGTAACGATAACGGGATTCCATATTTTCGCAAGTTATCCGCAGTAACTTAGCTGCCATAGTTGATGTTGTAACGACTCTCTTATTACCATTATCAAGAAACTCGTTCAAACGACTAAATTCAGCATTTTTTGGGTCAATAAAAAACGAGAGCACACATGGCCCCCGTTCTTCAACAGTCCCCTTGCTAGTCATCGCTCTTAAATTAATTCCCATTAATGCAGTACTTTTAGCAGACCCAGTCACGCCGGAAACAAGAATATGCGGTGATTTTCGCATGTCAAAAGTAGCATCTGGCGTTATGCTAATTTTAAAATTCATCTTCGTTTACTCCATAGTCAATAGGATATGTCAGTACATATGTATAGCCATTATAATCAGTTTTTTTCAAAAAAGCTGAACACTTAAAAGCTAACGAAATATCTTGTGCCAATTCGGCACATTTTTTTGAATTCGCAATACCATTGGGGTCTATCTTCAATTCAATCCCACCACTGTTTTCGAAGAAAAAGAATGTCAGAATTACAGATCTAACAATTATTTTTTGCCCACGACTATTAGTCCGATAGTCCGCTATTCCCGCACTATTGATTAACTTATTAATTTGATAGTCTCCAAAAAACTTAATCATTAACCTCTTACGATCTGTGATCAAGAATTGGATAGCAAGACCGAAAAAAGCAATGTTGTTAAAAATTTGATCAATTTTTAACAAAGTTCCGATCAAGAATATCAACAATAATGGAATTAGTTCTAGTGCTAATAACAAGCTAGTTAATACTGGCATGGGTGTTGGATCGTAGGAATATCCATTAATTTCAACTTTTGCCCATTTAGGAATATTAAGCATTCTTATTCAATTGCCACTCCGATGGCATCCTGGAGTGAGATATCGGTAATAAACATGCTTGATGCAGTCAACCCTTCATTGTTACCAATCGACCAATACATAATATCCTCGAAGCCTACAACAGCTTGAATCGCCCCCAACAACAACGACTGTTGATCTTCCTTTGACAATAAGGGCTTGACGTTCTTCATCTTGATCTGCAGCATCGTACCAACTGGTAACAATTGACTATTGAGCGTGCGCACATCAACAACATCACGCACAGTGCGCTCATTGGTTTGACGGTTAACTGATACTTCTCGATGCTCCGATTCGAGCTTAAACAACGTGCCGATAACAGCCTTCAACGGGGCAGCCGATAATCTAGCGGACTCAATTAATTTCCGTGAGTCTTCTGTGCGAAATGTAGTTTTTTGGTTTGACATTATTTGTGTCTCCTTCTCAATTAATTTGAAGCTTATCATCATCCAGTCCGAAAAGGTA
>NZ_AZDU01000025.1 GCF_001434815.1 Lactobacillus equicursoris DSM 19284 = JCM 14600 = CIP 110162 | reverse complement strand
CTTCGACGCAAGCAGCGGCGACCTCGCTGCCTTGAACAAGGGTACAAAGTACGGCGATCCAATCAAGGTCAACGTTTCAGCTGCCCTGAAGTGGGTAAAGAACCTGTAATTGAATTTAGTTTTTTAAAAAAGAATTTTTTACCGATAAATATACATACAATGAAAAGACTCTGGCGGGTGCCAGAGCCTTTTTTTACTCTAAATCAAGTGATATTAGCTTATATCATTCGAGGTGGAGGTTAGTATTGAGATTAAGAATATATATGTAATGTGTAACGTGCTAAACAAACTTAAAAAGGGAAAAGAATGAAATTTAAGAATTCAACTTATTGCTCCGCTTAGTAGCGATGGCAACCAGGCGTTTTTGGTGGTTTTGTTTCCATTTAAGTAAAAGTAAAAGGGATGCGGTAACGGCTGCTAATTGAGTAAACATTTTAACCATATGCAGGTCTCCTTTCTTAAGCAAGTTCTTGTCTGAACTTGTATTTTTATGATAGAGGGAATACGTGGTCATAATGTGAACGTGGCTCTAAGAAAGTTGCGCAATCGGCTTAAGAAAAGGTAAACAAGTGATAAGAAAAGTTGAAGTGTGGTTTCGCTGGGTTAGCTGCGCCCCCGAAGTATGTCAACCAGTCTTGATTTTTGTTGGATTTTGCCCCCAAAGTATGTCAACCGGTCTGATTTTTGCCGGATTTTGCCCCCAAAGTATGTCAACCGGTCTGAATTTTGCTGGATTTCGCCCCCAAAGTATGTTAACCGGTCTGAATTTTGTTGGATTTTGCCCCCAAAGTATGTCAACCGGTCTGATTTTTGCCGGATTTTGCCCCCAAAGTATGTCAACCGGTCTGAATTTTGCTGGATTTCGCCCCCAAAGTATGTTAACCGGTCTGAATTTTGTTGGATTTTGCCCCCAAAGTATGTCAACCGGTCTGATTTTTGCCGGATTTTGCCCCCAAAGTATGTCAACCGGTCTGAATTTTGCTGGATTTCGCCCCCAAAGTATGTTAACCGGTCTGAATTTTGTTGGATTTTGCCCCCAAAGTATGTCAACCGGTCTGAATTTTGCCGGATTTTGCCCCCAAAGTATGTCAACCGGTCTGAATTTTGTTGGATTTCGCCCCCAAAGTATGTCAACCGGTCTTGATTTTGGCGAAAAGCTCCCCCGAAGTATGTCAACCAAGTTTGGTTGAGTCAACTTGGGGGAAAATTTTTGGAAAAGTGGCCCGGTTGAGTCAAGTTGGGGGCGAAAAATCGAAAAATTAGGTTTGGTTGAGTTAGTTTGGGGGAAGGGTGCACATAATTTGACTCAACTGGATCTCATTTTTGAAAAAAGCTTCACACAAACATACTCAAGTAAGCTAACCTCCGGCCCAAAATTTACTCAACAAACTGACGAGAAGGCCCAGTTGAGCAAGACAATGAGCAGCAATTTTGTTACTTGAGTAAGATCGTGAGCAACTTTCGCCGCGGTTGAGTAAGATAATGAGCGGTAATTTCGTTACTTGAGTAAGATCGTGAGCAACTTTTTCCGTACTTGAGTAAGATCGTGAGCAACAATTTCGTTACTTGAGTAAGATTGTGTGCAACTTTTTCCGCGGTTGAGTCAACCCGTGTACTCCGCCAGCCCCCCACCTTCCAAAAACAAAAACCGGAATCTCCAAAATGGAGATTTCGGTTTAATAATGTCAAATTAACGGAAGTTAGACTTAACTACGTATTGGCCAACGCCAACGATGTAGTACTTCTTGCCCTTGATCGTTACGGCGCCGCCGTAAGTCTTGTGGGTAGAATTCTTCTTCAAAACGAACTTCTTGTAGCGAACTGCCTTGCCCTTTGACTTCTTGTAGATGTAGGCGTTCTTCTTCAGCTTGCGGTTAGTCCCGTCAACGTTTGAAGCTACAATGAAGCTGTTTGAGCCAACTTGATAGTACTTGCGCTTGTTTAAAACAGCTGAGCCGTAAGCGTACAGCTTCTTGCCTTCACCGTAGCTAGTCTTGGTCTTCTTCAGGTCCTTGGTGTAGACAATTGCGCCATGCTTCAAGGTGATGTTGTAGCCGTCAACTTTCGAAGCTGGGATATACTTGTTAGTGCCAAGCTTGTAGTACTTGTTGCCGCCAAGCATTGCGTAGGCGTAAGCGTACAGCTTCTTGCCCTTCTTGTAGGTAGTCTTGGTCTTTTTCAAGGCCTTAGTGTAGACTGCCGTACTTTTCTTCAGGGTTACAAAGACGCCGTCAACGTTTGAAGCCTTGATGTATCGGCTAGCCTTCTTTGAAACCTTGTAGTACTTCACGCCATTGCGGGTCAAAGTGCCATAAGTGGTAATGGTCTTGCCGGCCTTGATGGACTTAGCCTTGGTCTTCTTGCCAGCGCGGTTGTAAACAGCTGAATTCTTCTTAACCGTCTTCTTGGCAACCTTAGATTTCTCTACAACCGTGTTGTAGGCGTTAGATGGCAAACCGGAGAAGGTAACGTCAGCAGTAACCTTCTTGTCATTAACCGTAAAGCTGATCGTTCCCTTCTTAGTTTGG
This sequence comes from Lactobacillus equicursoris DSM 19284 = JCM 14600 = CIP 110162, assembly GCF_001434815.1. GTDB lineage: Bacteria > Bacillota > Bacilli > Lactobacillales > Lactobacillaceae > Lactobacillus > Lactobacillus equicursoris. The sequence continues at coordinate 27,784 of NZ_AZDU01000025.1, read as the reverse complement.
TAGGCACTAGCTGCGAAAGTGTAGGTAACGCTGCCATCCTTGGCTTTGGTAACCTTGGCCTTTTGCCCGTTGATGGTCAGGCTAGAGTATGATGGAGAGTCAGATTCCAAAGTGAAGATTACAGCAGAAAGCTTGTTGCTCTTGATGGTAACCTTAGCACCCGCCGCAGTCAAAAAGCTGGCTTCAGTTGAATAAACTGTATCGCCGGCATCGTAAATTTCGGCCGTAACGTCGTAAGACCCATCTTTATATTCTTTAGTAGTCTTTGATGCCGTAGCGGCTTCGGTTAAGCCGGCTGCTTGCGGAGCTACGGAAAAAGTGGCTGTCGCAAGTGAGAGGGCAGTCAAAATAGACTTGGTAAACTTTTTCATTTTGCCTCCTAGATTGCACGATAAACTTACATACCTTTATATTATCTAACTTTTTTAGCTAAAAAACAATGTAGCGCTTTCCTTTTTGCCGAAAAAATATATTCAGCTTAAAAACTGAATAGGCAAATCGACCATAAAACCGCTCTAATCGGCCAAGGGTCAATGCTTGAGGGGGGCTTGCTCTTATGCTAAAATGAGAGTAAAGTAAGTGCTAATAATTAAAAAAGTAAAAAATAATTACTATTCCCGAAAGGGGGCATTACTATGACGAGAAGTCAAGCAAACAAGGCCTACCGGCGGGCAAAGCATTTGCGCTTAATGGCTTGTCCTAGCGGAAAGAAGGCCTTTAAGACCAAGTTTGATGCTGAATTATTTCTTTACCGAGAAGAAGCGGCCGTCCACACCATGGAAATCAACCATGAGCACTGGCGCAAGATGCCGATTCGCTCTTATTTATGTCCTTATTGCCGACATTATCACGTAACTTCCATGCCCTTAGAGCGGTTTGAAGAATTGAGAAAAAGAAAAAGCAACCGTGAGCAGCTGAGTCGCTAAGACTCGCTTTTTCTTTCTGAAGACAAAAAACGAAAGTGAGGAGCCACCATGACCGACCGGCTTAATTCCTATTTTTACGATATTGAATCCTTGACCAACGCCTTCACCCTGTCTTGCTACCGGCCAGACGATGAGCGGGTGGACATCTACTATTTAGTTGACGACCCCGGCCTGACTGGCCAAGACAGCATCCCCTTTAAAAAGATGGCCGCTGGCGAAATCCGGGCCAAAAATCAAAATTTCCGGGGCGACATCTACTACCTGAACCTCCACGAGCAAACGGCCAACGAGCGCCTAGCCCAGGCCTTTGGCCTGTCGGATGCCCGCTATGTCAATGATCCAGAGGCCAAGTCATCGTTCCCAGCGGCTTTTCGGCCGACCTGCGACACGGACCCAGACTATTCCCCGGAAAAGGCACCGTACTTTTTTGGCTACAATTCCACCAACTACGACCTGACCATGCTGGCTTATTACTTCACCCGCACCTGGTGGCCAAATGCCAGCGGGGTCAGAGACCAGTTTCGCCCAATCACCGCTAAAGAAATGCGAGACTTTAACGATACGCTTTTTTCTCGCTATATCGGCCAGATGCCGGCCAGCTTGTGGGAGGACAAGACGGCCAGTCTCGTCTTAAAAAATTTCCGCATGACGGGGCGTCACCTTGACGTGTCCCAGCTTAACGAGCGGCAAAGGCGGGTGGGGCTGAAGCGACTTTTAGGCAACTTGGGCTGGCAGATCCTGGAAAGCGACAAGTTGCGGCCGGGCCAAGACTACCTAACCAGCCAAGAAGAATTTGCCGACTTGATCGCTTATAACGTCTCTGACGTGGTCAACTTGAAAGAGCTCTTCTGCCACCCTTACTACCAGGGACAGTTTCTCTTGAAAAAAGGCCTGCTGGACCGCTACCCGGACCTGATCTACCAAGAAGATGGCGACATCTACAAGCCTAAAATCGGACCCAAGTTTGTCCGCTATGATCGCCTGACCATCGATTCAACGTCTGCGGCCTTTGCCCGCAAGGTTTTGTGCCCTTATGGCCGCTTAAAAGACGACCGAGAGGTATCCTTCCTTTACCCAGCCAAGGCCATTGCTGAAAAAACGGGGGAGAAGCAGCGAGATGTCTTAGAAGAAGCCAAGGACTTTTTCTACAAAATGTTTGACGACGAGCAGCTCCGGGCCAACTTTGACCGGGTTTACGACTACTACAAGCAGTTTGCCGGTAAAAATTTCAACCCCTCAAAAGAATATAAAGAAGACTACGGCGACCAGGCCCTGCCGGTCAGCGACTTAAGCCAGGTGGACAAGGAAGACACCAACCTCTTTTACTACCAGGCTGACGGGACGCCGTCTAGCTGCTACATTACTTTTTCAGTTGGCGGCCTGCATGGGTCTGAATATAATTTGGATCTCTTTAAAAAAGACGATGCCGAATTTCAAAAGAAAGCAGCCGATTTGGCCTATGTCAAAAAGCTTTACCCGGATCCTTTGGAACTCCGGCAAAGCAAGGAAGTCATCCTGCCCGATGGCCGGGTGGAATCCTACAAGAGCTTTTTGACCAGCAAGGCCACTATCAAGGCCATGGAAAAAACGCCAGTTGAAGAGCGGGGGCAATTTTATAAAGATTTTGCAAAAGATGAGCCAAGCGTCTTTAAAGACCAGGCCGGGAGCACCCGGCTGGATCCCCGCTATGGCTACACCTCCAGCTGCCTGACCAACCACGAAGACTTCACGTCCTATTACCCAAACATGTTAAGACGGCTCAATGCCTTTTATAACGAGCGCCTAGGTGAAGACCGCTATTCAGCGATTTTTGAGCGAAAGCAGGAACTAGACGTCAAGCGCAAGGATGAAAATTACAGCCCGGCCCAGCGGCAGATGTTTGAAATTGAGCGAGAAGGAACCAAGCTGATCCTCAATTCAGCCACCGGTGCCGCTGACCCGCGCGACGAGCGGGTGACGTCGGTCATCCGGATGAACAACCGGATTCGGTCCATGCGGATCATTGGGCAGCTTTTTACCTACATGATCGGCCAGGCCCAGACCTATGCCGGTGCCCGGATTGTATCGACCAATACGGATGGCCTTTATTCAGTCTTAGACAAGGAGACCAACGACCGGATCTTGGCCAAGGAGGCAGCCGAGATTGGCGTTGAAATCGAGCCAGAAGAGCTGTACCTCATCTCTAAGGATTCTAACAACCGGATGGAGGCGACGGAAGACGGGCAGATCCTGTCGGCTTCTGGCAGCTTGGCCTGCTACCAAGATACAACTCCAGTTAAGTCCCTGGCTCACCCCGCCATCATCGACTGGCTGCTCAGCCAATATTTATTGGCCGAAAAAGCTGATCTGTCAGCGCCATTTGATCGTGAAAAAGCCAAGGAGATCTTGGACCGGGTCCCATACGCCTTTCCGGACCTGGCCCACCGCCTGCGGATGTTCCAAAATATCCTGGCCTCCAACTTCAGCAAGAGCAAGACCAGCTGCGTTTTTGGCTATGAAAAGGGCAAGACCTTAAAGCCAATCAGCCTGCAGCGCTACAACCGGGTCTTCATCTACCAAGACGGCTTGCCGCTGACCCTCCACCTTTATTTGGCCAGTGCTAAAAAGCTGACCCCGGCCATGAAGAAAAAGCGGGAGAAAAATGGCGAGCCGGCCCTGCAGCACGATGCTCTGGCGATGTTTGTCTTAAATGCCTGCGGGCTAAAGCGGCTGGCGCCAGGACGTGAAGCAGCGGTCTCTAAGATTCCAGGTCTTGATCCTGCTTGGTCCATGCATGTGGAAAACCGGGCCATCAACTTGTTGGATCCAGCCGAGCAAGAGGTGATTCTCAACTCCCTGGACTATGACAAGTACCTGGACTTAGCCGAAGCTGCCTATGAAAATAACTGGCGCAATTTGACCTAGAGGGTGCTTTTTAACTAGAATATAGTAGAACTACTATCGCGAAAAAGTATGGTGACTAAGTAAGTTGGGCTTTGAAAGGAAAAGTAAAATAATGAACAAAAAAATCATGGACGAAGCCGGTATCCGCCGGGCTTTGACCAGAATGAGCTATGAAATTGTCGAAAGAAACCAGGGGACGGAAAACCTAGTCTTGATCGGGATCAAGACCCGTGGCTGGTATCTGGCTGAAAGAATGGGCGAGCGCTTGGCCAAGATCGAAGGCCGCCAGCTGCCGGTTTTGCCCCTAGACATTTCCGCTTACCGGGATGACCTAGATGCTGAGGCTAAAAAGCAGGCCATCAAGAGCTTTGACACCTCTTTTGACTTAACCGACAAGACGGTCATCCTGGTTGACGACGTTTTGTACACTGGCCGCACCATCCGGGCCGCGCTAGACGCCATCATGGACCAGGGCCGGCCAAGCAAGATTGCTTTGGCGGTCTTGATCGACCGGGGCCACCGGGAATTGCCGATCAGACCAGACTTTGTCGGCAAGAACATCCCAACGGCAGCCAGCGAAGACGTGCAAGTCTTGGTCAAGGAAATCGATGACCAAGATGCAGTAGAAATCGACGAGGAATAAGATGGCGGAACAGTATTTTACAGAAAATCCCACGGTGGCCCACGATGAGCGGCAGATCCGCTACAATCTGGAAGGCATTAACCTGAATCTAACTACAGACGCCGGTGTTTTTTCTAAAAGCCGGGTCGACTATGGCAGCGGAGTCTTGATCAAGCAAATGCTGTCACAAGACTTAGTGGCTGGCAAGGTCCTGGACCTGGGCTGCGGCTACGGGCCCATTGGCCTTTTTGCGGCGAAAAAGTGGCCAGACCGGGAAGTCGAAATGGTTGACGTCAACGAGCGGGCTCTCGCTTTAGCCCGGAAGAATGCAGCTGCTAATGGCGCAAGCAACGTCAATATCCACGCCTCTGACCGGTATAGCGAAGTTACTGGCGAATTTGCGGCGATCGTGACTAACCCGCCGATCCGTGCCGGCAAAAAGGTGTGGACCAGTATTTTGGCTGACAGCGTTAACTATCTCTTGCCAGGCGGGATGCTTTTGGTTGTCATCCAGAAAAAGCAGGGCGAGCCTAGCGCTAGAAAGCTGATGCAGGAGACTTTTGGCAACTGCGAGATCCTGGACCGGGACAAGGGCTATTACATTTTGAAGAGCGTGAAGAAGTAATGTTTTCAAGCGAAGAAAAAAAGGCCTACATGCAGGCCGCCTTTGACCAGGCAAACCTGGCCAAAGAGCAGGAGGAAGTGCCAATCGGCGCCGTGGTTGTCGGGCCAGATGGTGAGATCATCGGTCGGGGCTACAACCACCGGGAACTGGACCAAGATGCCGTGGCCCATGCCGAAATCCTGGCCATCCGGGAGGCCTGCCAAAAATTGGGCTCATGGCGGCTGATTGACTGCAGCCTCTTTGTGACGCTAGAGCCTTGTGCCATGTGCGCCGGTGCCATCATCAATTCCCGGATCAAGACCGTTTACTTTGCGGCCCTTGACCCTAAAGCTGGGGCGGCTGGCAGCGTGGTGGACCTCTTTAGCGTAGAAAAATTCAACCACCACCCGCAGGTGATTCGCGGTTTATACCGGGAACAAGGGGCTCAGCTCTTAAAAGACTTTTTCCGGGAAATTCGGGAGAAACAAAAAGCTGCAAAAAAAGCGGCAGAAAATTGCCAAACCGATTAGTTTAGGTTACAATATAAGTCGGGCAATGTTCAGCCTCCGAAGCGTGTCAGGACCGGAAGGTAGCAGCACTAAGGTTGTTTGGGCATGTGCCCTTTATTTAGCAATTTAACGGCTCTTAGCTCTTTTTAGAGCTAGGAGCTTTTTTAATCACTAGAGGAGGATTCAGTGGCTTATCAAGCTCTATATCGGAAATGGCGTCCCCGGACCTTTGATGCTGTAGTCGGGCAGGAAGCCATTACGGATACCCTCAAAAATTCCATTAAAAGGGGCAAGGTGTCGCACGCCTTCCTCTTTGCCGGTCCCCGGGGGACGGGGAAGACGTCCTGTGCGAAGATTTTTGCCAAGGCCTTAAACTGCCTGAACCTGCAAGACGGCGAGCCCTGCAACGAGTGCGCCAACTGCCTAGCGGCTGACCAAGGGGCCATGCCAGACATTACCGAAATGGACGCGGCCTCAAACAACAGCGTTGACGAAATTCGCGAACTTTTAGACAAGGTCCACTATGCCCCGACTGAAGGCAAGTACAAGGTCTACATCATCGACGAAGTCCACATGCTGTCAATTTCAGCCTTTAACGCCTTGTTAAAGACGCTGGAAGAGCCGCCGGCCAGCGTGATCTTCATTTTGGCAACGACCGAACTGCAAAAGGTGCCGGCTACCATCATTTCCCGGACTCAGCGCTACAACTTTAAGCGGATCTCAAACGCGGACCTGGTCAAGCGGATGGAATACATCCTGGGCCAAGAAGGGGTGGCTTATGAAGACCGGGCCCTGTACGTCATTGCCCAAGTGGCTGACGGGGGGATGCGGGATGCCCTGAGCATTTTGGATCAGCTCTTGTCCTTTGAAAAAGATAAGCTGCTCTATGACGATGCCTTGGAGATCACCGGCTTTGCAGCTAGAGAAGACATCGAGCAGCTGCTTTTGGCACTCTTAAACCGGGATGCGGCAAAGGCGCTCGATTTAGCCAAAAAGGCGATCGCTAACGGGGCTAGCTCACAAAATATCTTAAACGAAATTATTAGCCTTGCTGTCCAGATCATGCTCTTAGCCAAAAGCGGTCAGGGTCAAGACGCCTTTGTCAGCGAAGGTTTTGCTGATGCGGTTTCCCAGGTGCCGGCCAGCCGGCTAACCGGGATTGTCGAAGCGGCCAACCAGGCCTTAGGCGACCTCCGCTTTACCAACCAGCAGCAGATCCCTCTGGAAGTCTTTTTGGTCAAGGCGGCGCAGGAAAGTACTAATAACGCATCAATTTCGGGAAGTGCTCCGGCACCTGCAGCCAATCCTGCCATGGAACGGCAGCTGGGCCAGCTGAAGCAGCAAATCCACAACTTGACTCAAGAAGTGGCAGCTTTAAAGGCCAATCCTGGTACTGGGTCAAGCACAGCCAACCTGAACCCCCGCCATGTCTTCCAGATGAACCAGCGCCTCTTCAGCCAAGACGGAGCGCCAACGGCCATGGCCCAGCAGGCGGCGCAGGCTGAAAAAGCTGCGGTTGAAAAGTTCTCAGAAATTGCCTCCAGCAAAGATGAGATCTATGCCGTCTTAAGTGAAGCCACCAAGGCTGGCTTAAACGAAGCTAAAAAACTCTGGGAAAGAGACCTGCCAAGCATGCTGGAGGGGCCAGCTAAGTCAGCTCTGACCTACCTTGAGCCGATCGCGGCTAGCGATAATAAATTGCTTTTGGCCAGCAAGTCCCGGGCTTGGCAAATCGCTGTTGACCCCAAGCAATTCATGACTGATTTAGATCGCGACTTAGAGCAGCTGACCAAGGAAAGCTGGACTATTGCGGTTGTTGAAGAAAAAGCCTGGCCCAAGATCCGCCAGGACTTTATCAAAGAACACGCTAAGCAATTACAAGAGCGGGTAAAGCGGGCTAAGGAAGCCCAAAAACTGGAGCAGCAAGCACCAGCTCAGCCTCAGCCAACTATAAGTGATAATGACGCTGACTTTGGTCCGGTTCCGCCAGACCCTGAGCAGGGGCCGGTGGAAGCTAGTCCACTTCCTGCCAATAATGATCAAGATAATGACCAAACTAGTAATCAAACAAGCAATAACGACAACCGCGACGTAATTGAAAAAGCCCAGGAGCTTTTTGGCGACGTCGTCAAGATCAAGGATTAGCCAAAAAAGCCTTTTAGCGGTAAAATTAGGCACAGACAGAAAACAAAGGAGAAACGATTTATGAGTAGAAGACCTGCTTTCCCAGGAATGGGCGGCATGAACATGCAGCAAATGATGAAGCAAGCCAAGAAGCTGCAAGAGCAAATGGCTCAAGAGCAAGAACAAATCACTGCTCAAGAATTTACGGGCAAGTCAGCTGATGACATGGTGGTTGCTACTTTTACCGGCGACCGCAAGCTGAAGGCCATCTCAATCAAGGAAGATGCCATTGACCCAGATGACCCAGACATGCTGGAAGACCTGATCATCGATGCTGTCAACAAGGGCTTGACCCAAATCGACCAGGCGACCCAATCTAGCCTTGGCAAGTACACGAAAGGCCTGATGTAAGGTGCAATATCCGCTGCCAATCGCGCGTTTGATCGATTCCTTCATGAAATTGCCTGGTATTGGCGAAAAAACGGCAACGCGCTTAGCCTTTTATGCCATGGACATGCCAGAAGAGGACGTGCAAGAATTTGCCCAGTCGCTGGTGGACGTGAAGCAGAAATTGCGGGAATGTTCCATCTGCGGCAATATCACTGAGCAAGACCCATGTTCCATTTGCGCCAACCCTGCCAGAGACCAGTCCACCATCATGGTGGTGGAAGAGCCTAAAGACGTCATGGCCTTTGAAAACATGGGCGAATATAGCGGTCTTTACCACGTTCTGCACGGCGTTTTGTCGCCCATGGATGGAGTTGGCCCTGAGCAGATCAACATCAAGTCTTTGATCGTCCGCTTGCAAAAGCAAGACTCGGTTAAAGAAGTGATCTTGGCTTTAAACTCTACGCCAGAAGGCGAGTCGACCGCCATGTACATCAGCCGCCTGATTAAGCCCGCTGGCCTCAAGGTCACGCGCCTAGCGGCCGGCCTAGCAGTTGGTTCTGACATCGAGTATGCCAACCTGATTACCCTGAAGCGGGCAGTTCAAGGAAGGACGGAACTATGAAAAAAATTGACAAGATTAAGCAAGCTGAAGATGCCAAGCTGATGGACCTGGTTGAACGGGTCCAGCAAGAAATCAGCTTGAACAAGGGCTTAGACAACACGACCTTGGATATGTCAGACGACAATATCGTGGCTGACAAGATCTTGCGGGCTGAATATGCCTTTTTGTATGACGAAGCCCGCTACCGCCACGCTTCTTATACCGGCGTGACCAACGCGATTTCTCAATAAAGAGCAAACTCCCATTAAGGCAATGACATTGCCATTAAGGGAGTTTTTCTTTTTGACAAAAAAATAATCAGATATCTAAAAAATACAAGATTTAGTGTTCAACTTTTGACTATTAATACTAGAGATAGTCTTGTAAAATAGAGAAAGGAGGTTTTTGCACTTATGGAAGGTTACTTTATCACTTTTGAAGGGCCAGACGGCGCCGGCAAGACGACCGTCATTAGCGAAGTCGTGAAGGCACTTCAAGCTCAAACGTCAAGAGAAATCTTGGTTACGCGCGAACCAGGCGGGTCCAAGATCGCCGAAAGCATCCGGGACATCATCTTAGACCCGGCAAATACGGAAATGGATGATAAAACGGAAGCCCTGCTTTACGCAGCTAGCCGCGCCCAGCACGTCAGCGAGATCATTAACCCGGCCCTGGCAGCTGGCAAGATCGTTATCTCTGACCGCTTTGTCGATTCTTCCTTGGCCTACCAGGGCAAGGGACGGGGGCTAGGCATTGACGAAGTGGCCCAGATTAATGCCTTTGCGACCGGACACTTAGAGCCTCAGCTGACCGTCTTTTTGGACATTGAGCCAGAAATCGGCTTAAAGCGGATCAGCAAGGAGCGCGCCGGCCAAGAAGACCGCCTGGAACAAGAAAAGCTGGCCTTCCACCAGCTGGTTTACCGCGGCTACCAAGAAGTGGTTAAGGCTCACCCAGACCGGATCAAGGTCGTCGATGCAAGGCAAGATTTGAGCCAAGTGGTCAAGGCAAGTGTTAAACTGATTAAAAGTACTTTCCCAGCAGCATTTAAGTAGGAGGCAGGGAACATGAAACTAATCGTCGCTATTGTTCAATCAGAAGATGCTAAGCGCCTGCAAAACGCTTTTATCGATCATGACGTCCGGGCTACCAAGCTGGCTTCAACAGGTGGCTTTTTAAGAGAAGGCAACACCACCTTCTTGGTTGGGGTGGAAGATGAAGACGTGGACGACGTTTTGGACATCATCCATGAAAATTCACAAACCAGAGAAGAAGTCATCACGCCGGGCCTGCACCCTGGGATTTCCTTTGAGCAGCAGATTGATCCAGTCAACATCACGGTTGGCGGGGCTACGGTCTTCATTTTGCCAGTTGACCGCTTCTTGCACTTTTAATGCCTGATTTAAAAAGCGTTAACCATGAGGCAGCAGACCGCTTAAAGCGGGCCAAGGACAAGGATAAGCTGGCCCATGCCTATTTGCTGGTAACCGGCGACGAGGCTCAGGCTCTCAACACCGTTTACTGGCTAATCTGCTATGCCAACTGCCAAGGGGAGAATAAGCCTGACGGCACTTGCGTGTCTTGCCAGCGGATTCTGTCTGGCAACTATCCTGACGTCTTTTTGGTCAAGCCCGAAGCTGGCCGGCAAACCACTTCGATTGACCAGATCCGCCCCTTGAAAGAGGAGCTGGCTAAAAGCCCTGCTGAAGGCGATTTTCGCTACTTTATCATTGACCAGGCGCAAAGCCTGACTTTGTCAGCGTCAAACGCCTTGCTTAATTTACTGGAAGAACCGGTAGCGCCGGTCGTAACCTTCTTAATTGCAAATAATGCCGGGCAGGTTTTGCCCACTATCCGGTCTAGAACCCAGATTATTGCCTTTGAGCAAAAGGCAGCTTCTGGCCGGGACGGCTTTTTACTGGAAAATGGCTTCAGCCAAGAAGAGCTGGCTCAGCTGGGCAAGACCGACCAGTTTGACCAGCAGGTCAAGTATTTTTACCAGGAGCTAAAAGATCAAGATGCTTTAGCTATTATTTCGGCCCACCGCCTGGGCGACCAGGTGAAAAAGGGCGGCAAGCCCATGGAAAAGTATCTATGGCTGCTCTTAAAGAAGTGGGCGGAGCGAGATTTAGAAAATGGCGAATTAACCCTTGCGGCAGCCATCTTGAGCGACCTGCTCACGGTCGACCAGATGCGGCAAAGCAATGTCAGCGTGCTAAATTGCTTAGACTTTTTAGCCTTGAAATGGCAAAAGTAGGTAGGTGAAAATTGTGGATCCATATTCAAAGTTAGAGCAGCTCGAGCAGCAGCTGGAAAAAATGCTCAAGAGCGTCCAGTCCCTTAAGGGCGAAGTCTTAGAGACCTTAAAGGAAAATACCGAGCTCAAGGTGGAAAACCAGCTGCTACGCGAAAAGCTCGATAAGCTAACTGCCAAAGAGCACGGGAGCAAGAACCAAAACGGGATGACGGTGCTCAAGCAGATTTACCAATCAGGCTACCATATTTGCAACATGTACTACGGGACCCACCGGGATCCGAGTGCCGATTGCATGTTTTGCCTGGATATCTTAGATAATTTTGGAAAGAAATCAGGACATAAGTAATGCAGATTCAAACTAGCTATAAAGACGACCAGCAGGGCAAGCTCTACTTGGTGCCGACCCCGATTGGCAACTTGGAAGACATTACCATTCGGGCCAAAAAAGTTCTGGAAAGTGCCGATTATATCGCTGCTGAAGATACCAGAACCAGTGGCTTGATGCTGGACCGGATTGGCATCCACAATAAGATGGTGGCCTTTCACAAGTTTAATTCGAAGGAAAAGGCCCCAGAACTGGTGAAGCTGATGCAAGAAGGCGCTGTGATCGCTGAAATCAGCGATGCTGGGATGCCGGTCATTTCTGACCCTGGCTACATCTTGGTCGAAGAGTGCATCAAGGCCAATGTCCCAGTCGTGCCTCTGCCAGGGGCCTCCGCTTTTGCGACGGCCTTGATTGCATCTGGCTTTGACGCGCAGCCTTTTACCTACTATGGCTTTTTGCCTAGAAAAGCCAGTCAGCAAAAAGACTACTTTCAGGAAATGAACCAAGCCCGGGCAACCTCGATCTTTTATGAAGCGCCCCACCGCCTGGTTAAGACCCTGGAAACCATGGGAGAAGTCTTTGACCCTAGCCGGCAGATCGTCTGCGCTAGAGAACTGACCAAGATCCACGAAGAATTTGCCAGAGGGACTTTAGCCGAAGTGACTGACCACTTTAAAGACGTTGCCCCAAGAGGGGAATTCGTCGTCTTGGTTTCGCCAAATACGGCGGAAAAAGAGCTAGAATGGAATGACTTAATTGCCGAGGTTAAAGACAAGGTCGATTCCGGCGTTTCCAAGAAAGATGCGATTAAAGAAGTTGCCAAAAAGCACCAAGTTTCTAAAAACGAGCTGTATGACCGCTACCACCAACAGTAAAAGCAGTTAGGCAGCTTTTTTCTGTGGGCAAAACTGCTAAGCAAAAGGAAAAATGCAGATGAACAGATTTTATAAAGATTACCAGATTGAATATGATGATTGCGGGGAAAATGGCCTCTTAAGATTGCCCAACCTGATCGACCTCTTTATGGAGACCTCAGAAGGGCAATTGGCTAATGGCCCAGCCTCGTCTCAGGGGATGCAGGAAAAGGGCCTGGGCTGGGTAGTCACCCAGTACGAATTCAGCTTTAGCCGCTTGCCCCAGGCTAAGGAAAAGGTGCGTCTGTGGACAGACGCCAGCGGCTATAACCGTTTCTTGTGCTACCGGAATTTTGGCTTAGAAGATGAAGCGGGCAACGACATGATCACGGTCCGCAGCCAGTGGATTGTCTTGGACCTGGAAAAAAGAAAGCTCCTGCCGGTTAATGAAAAGCTGGTAGCTGATTTAAAGGCACCCAAACTGACCAAATTGCCTCGTTTTCAAAAATTACGGCCTCTAGACCAGTATGACCATGAGCAAAATTACCGGGTTCGGTATTATGATATCGACTTAAACCATCATGTCCACAATTCTCGGTACTTGGACTGGATTATGGATTCCCTGCCGCGAGACTTTTTGAATCGCTATGTTCCAGCAAGCTTGGTAATCAAGTTTGACAAGGAAATTCAGTACGGCGAAGAAGTGACCTGCCAGGCGACTTACGCTCCTGAAGAATTGACTAGTTCTCATGCCTTGACCCATCACGGAGATGTTATGGCTCTTTGTGAAGTCAAATGGCGAGAAATGTGATTTAATATAAGTTGTTCAGTTTTTTAGTCACTTTCTAGGAGGACACTATTTTGAAGAGTGAGACTAAGGCCAAGTTTGGCCTAACCAAGCTAGAATTGAGAGACTTAGTACTTTTGGCCATGGTGGTGGCCATCAAGGTCGTTTTGGGCAAGTTTAGCGTCGGCAACGCCACTTTGCAAGTAGGCTTTGGCTTCATTGGGTCAGTCATGCTGGGCTTTTTCTTTGGCCCATGGTGGGGCTTCGTTGGCGGGGCCTTGAGCGACTTGGTTTCATCAGCCATTTTCGGCAACTTGGGCGGCTTCTTTATCGGCTACACCCTGACGGCTGCCTTGGGGCCAATGATCTACGGCTTTTTATTTTACAAAAAGCCAGTCCAAATCTGGCGGGTTATTGCGGCCACCATCTTGGTCACCATCATCTGCAACATTTGGCTTAACACCCTCTGGGTTTCATTGATGTACGGTGCCAAATTTATGGCTGCCCTGGCAACCCGGATCGTCAAGGAAATGATCACCCCATGGATTCAAATGATCATTACTTGGTTTGTTTTGCAAGCCTTGAGCCGGGTTAAGCAAAGTAAGAAATTTTAGAATTCAGGTAAGAAGAGTTATATGAAGATTTTAAGCATGTCAACGGCAACTAGCGATTTGAGCGTAGCCATTCGCCAAGACGGCCAGCTGACTTTTGCAAAAATGGAAAAAAATCAGCGCAACCACAGCGTGGATCTGGATCCCTTGATTGAAGAGGGCTTAAAGGAAACCGGCTTGACCTTAAAAGCCATCGACCGCTTTGCGGTAGCGATTGGGCCAGGCTCATATACCGGTCTGCGGGTGGGCCTCACCACGGCCAAGATGCTGGCCTCCATTTTGGGCAAGGACTTGGTCGGCGTGTCGACCTTAAAGGCTTTGGCATTAAACTGCGCTGGCCGCAATGCTTTAGTTGTAGCGGCCTTGGACGCTAGAAACCAGAACTTTTTTGCTGGGGCCTACCGCGGCCAAGAAGCCGTGATTGAAGATGGTCACTATGCCTTAGGCGACCTGCTAGACCAAATCCAAGCCCTGCCAGACCAAGAAGTCATTTTTACCGGCAGCGACTTTACTAAGTATGCGGACGCGATCAAGGAAGGCTTAGCTGGTAAGCAGGTAACCTTCGCTGAAGGCGATGACAACCTCTTGCAGGCTGGTCAAGTAGCCCTTTTGGCAGAAAAGGCTGCGCCAATTGATCCCGACCAGGCGGTACCGAACTACCTGAGACGGACCCAGGCTGAATACGACTGGCAAAAGAAGACCGGGCAAGCCTTTGAAGCAGATAGTGCTTATGTAGAGGAAGTTTAATGGAAAAATGGAAGTTTTCTCGAATGCGCCAAGCGCTTTTCCGCCCAGACGGCCGGTGATCGGCGGGCAGGAATATTGTCTAAGGCGGGCTGATGGCGATGATATCTATCAGATTCTTTTGCTGGAAAAAGAAGTCTACCAGGGGCAGCTGCCCTGGCCCCAAAAGATTTTTGCCAAGGAATTAAGAAGGCGGGATTCTTTATACCTCCTCTTGTACTTTGGCAACTACTTAGTGGGGATGGTTGGCTGCCGCTTTCGCTTTTATCAGGCCCATATTACTTATTTAGCCGTTGTGCCCCAGCTGCAGGGCCGGGGCCTTGGCACTTACTTGTTAACCGTGATCTTAAACGAGGTTAAAAAGCAAGACCTTAATAAGGTGACCTTGGAAGTGCGGGTTGAGAACAAAAAGGCTCAGGCGCTTTACCGCCACTTAGGCTTTCGAGACAACTTCATTAGACGGAACTACTACACCAATGTTGACCGTCCTGACAGCGACGGCTTAAACATGATCTGTGATCTCAGAAAGAAGAATAAATTTGAATAAAGAAAAAGATATTCGCATTTTGGCTTTTGAAAGCTCCTGCGATGAAACATCCACTTCTGTGGTGAAAAACGGCTCAGAAATCGAGAGCTTGGTCGTGGCAACCCAAATCAAGAGCCACGCCCGCTTTGGTGGGGTTGTGCCGGAAGTGGCCAGCCGCCACCATATTGAAGTGATCACCCAGATTACCAAAGAAGCCCTGGCTGAAGCCAAGGTGACTTGGGACGACATCGATGCCATTGCCGTCACCCACGGTCCTGGCCTGGTTGGGGCTCTCTTGATCGGGATTAACGCTGCTAAAGCAGCTTCTATGGCGACAGGCTTGCCGCTAATCGGCGTAGACCACATCATGGGCCACATTACCGCGGCCCAGCTGGTCGACAAGATCGAATACCCAGCCATGGCCTTGCAGGTGTCAGGTGGCCACACGGAAATCGTCTTGATGAAGGATCCAACCCACTTTGAAATCGTGGGCGACACCCGCGACGACGCAGCTGGGGAAGCCTATGACAAGATTGGCCGGGTGCTGGGGGTCAACTATCCAGCCGGCAAGACCATTGACCAGTGGGCTCATCAAGGCAAGGATACTTTTAACTTCCCAAGAGCCATGATCGACGAAGACAATTACGACTTCTCCTTCTCCGGCTTAAAGAGTGCCTTCATCAACACCTGCCACCATGCTGACCAAATCGGCGAAAAGCTGGATAAGTATGACCTGGCAGCCAGCTTCCAAGCAGCAGTCGTCGACGTTTTGGCGGCCAAGACCATCAGAGCCATCAAGCAGTACCAGCCTAAGACCTTTATCATGGGTGGGGGCGTGGCGGCCAACCTGGGCTTGAGAGAGCGGATGGATCAAGAAATTGCGGCTTTGGCCAACCCGCCAAAGGTGATCCTGCCGCCTCTTAAGCTCTGCGGAGACAATGCTGCCATGATTGGGGCAGCAGCCTACAACCAGTACCTGGAAGGCGACTTTGCCGATCTGCGGCTAGACGCTGATCCATCAATGGAACTGCCATATGCGGCTGATTACAAGTAATCTAAAATAACAAAAATTACCAAAAGAAAAATGACTGAATCTTTGATTCAGTCATTTTTTGGCTTATTCAAATTCTTCCAGGGCCAAGGAGTAGTCTTCCCAGTCTTGGCTTAATTGGGCAATCTTTTCCTGCACCGCTGTGAGCTCTTCTTGCAGCGGCCCTAACTTGCTGAAGTCAGCGGCAATGGCTGGATCAGCCATTTGCTCTTGGAGGTCAGTTTCTTGCTGTTCCAGCTTGGCAATGTCTTTTTCTGCTTGCTCAACCTGTCTTTGCAGCTTCCGCTTTTCGGAATCGCGCTTTTTCTGCTCTTGGTAAGACAGCTTGCTTTCGCTGACATTTTTGGCAGGAGCAAGATCACTATTTGCTTCTTGACTAGCAGCCATATTTTCAGCGGCAGCCTCTTTGGCCTTTTCGTTTAGGTAGTAAGAGTAGTTGCCTTCGTAAATCTTGGCATGGCCATCTTTGGCTACCACGATCTTGTTGGCCAGCTCGTTGATAAAGTAACGGTCGTGGGAAACAAAGAGCAGGGTGCCGTCGTAGTCGTCCAGTGCCTTTTCCAAAACTTCCTTGGCTTCAATGTCCAAGTGGTTGGTTGGTTCGTCCATCAAGAGGAAGTTGTCGTGCTCCATGGCTAATACCGTCAGCGTCAAGCGAGCTCGCTGCCCGCCGGACAATTGGCTGACCTTCTTGTCGATGTCCTTGGCGGTGAAGAGGAAGCTGGCCAAAATGGAGCGGATGTCCTTTTCATTCATCTCCTTGTGCCGGTCCCAGATGGTGTCGATGACGGTCTTTGAGTAGTCTAGCCCCTGCAGCTCCTGGTCATAGTAGCCAATGTCTAAGCTGGCCCCATATTTGATAGAGCCGGCCTTAACGGGCAGCTGCTTCATAACCGTCTTTAACAGAGTGGACTTGCCGATCCCGTTGTCGCCGATAATGGCCACCCGGTCACCCTTGTTGACCTGGAAGGAGATGTCTTTCAGCATGGTCTTGTCAGGGTAGCCGACAGCCAGCTCCTTCAAGATCAAGACTTCCTTGCCTGATGGCCGCTCGCTGTTAAAAGCAATCCGGACCTTAGAATCGTGTTTAGGCGGATCGATCAGCTCCATCTTTTCTAAGGCCTTGCGGCGGCTTTGGGCCTGCTTGGTCGTAGAAGCACGTACGATGTTCTTTTGGATGAACTCTTCTTCTTTCTTGATCTCGGCTTGCTGCTTTTCATAAGCGGCCTCTAGCTGCCGGTCGCGGAGCTCGCGCTCAGCCACGTACTGGCTGTAGTTGCCCTTGAAGATCGTCAAAGTGCCATGGTTCAGTTCAAAAATCTGCGTAGCCAAATGGTCCAAGAAGTACTGGTCGTGGGAAACCGTGACGATGGCGCCTTGGTAGTTCTTTAAAAAAGTTTCCAGCCAGTCCAAAGTCGACAGGTCCAGGTAGTTGGTTGGTTCGTCCAAGAGAAGAAGGGGAGGCTTTTTTAAGAGCAATTTGACAAAGCTTAGACGGGTCTTTTCCCCGTCAGACAAGCTGGCAATCTGCTTGGTCCAGGTGCTCTCTGGGAAGTTAAAGCCGTTCAGCATGCTCTTCACGTCAGCTTGGTAGGTATAGCCGCCATCTTGTTCAAAGGCGTACTGGGCCTGGTCCAGCTTCTTTAAGAGCTCTTCGTCTTCTGGATGATCAGCCACCGCGTATTGCAGGCGCTCAACCTGCTTGCCCCGTTCAATCAGCTGGTCAAAAACCGTTAGCATTTCGTCCCAGATGGACTTAGATTCGTCAAAGTCGTGCTCCTGGGCGATGTAGCCCAGGTCAATGCCCTTGTTGACGGTAAAAGCCCCCTTGGTTGGCTCTTGCTTGCCAGTCATGATCTTGAGCAGGGTGGTCTTGCCGACCCCGTTTGGGCCCACTAGGCCAATCCGGGCATTATTTTCAATTGAGAAGTTAACATTGCTAAATAGTGGAGCAGCGCCGAACCGCTGCTCTAAGTCGTGTCCTTGTGCTATTATCATAAATTTTCACCTTGCAATATTGTACCATGTAACGACGCTTGAATCGGTTATTTCTGTTTAAAAATAAAATTTTTTGCTTGTGAAGCTGGTTAATGTAAAGGGCTTTTAACTAAATATTGTGAAAATTGTGCTTGCCAAATGACGGCAAAAATGGGTATCATATATAGATGATTGATTACGATTTCACATTCACAAATTAGAGTTGGAGGCTTCTTATGAATAGTAAGATTAAGATCCCCAAGGCTACCGCAAAAAGACTGCCCTTGTATTATCGCTACTTGCTGCTGCTAAATGATGAAGGTAAAGACAAGGTCTCATCTACGGAACTGGCTGAGGCTGTTCAAGTCGACAGTGCGTCCATTCGCCGCGACTTCTCATACTTTGGCGCCTTAGGCAAGCGGGGGTATGGCTATGACGTTAAGAATTTGCTGGGCTTTTTCAAGAAGATCTTGAATCAAGATACCTTGACTAACGTAGCTTTGGTCGGTGTCGGGAACTTAGGTCATGCTTTGTTAAACTATAACTTTAAGCGCAGCAACAACATCCGGATTTCCTGTGCTTTTGACATTAACCCGGAAATTACTGGCAAGATCACCCAAGGGGTGCCGGTTTACTCCATGGATGAAATGAAGCAGCAGATTTCTGACCAGCAGATCCGAATTGCCATCTTGACCGTGCCGCAAGCCACGGCCCAAAAGACGGCTGATGAGATGATTGAAGCGGGGATCAAGGGGATCATGAACTTTACCCCGATCCGTCTGTCTGCGCCAAACGGCGTCCGCATTCAAAACGTGGACCTGGCAACGGAATTGCAGACCTTGATCTACTTTTTGGATTCCGACCAATTGGCCGAGCAAAAAGACGAAGACAAGAAAGAATAACAGTATTTGCTGCAATATTTTTTCTAATAAAGAAAAAACGTTGATAAATCGCCAGTTTTAGCACTTTTTAGCACTCTTAGCTAAAAAGTGCTATTTTTCTCTTGCCTTTTTGGCAAAAAAGGACTATATTCATAGTTGTAAGTTAGCACTTGATCAATAAGAGTGCTAAGCAAATATTTGACTATTAATTTCAGGAGGGAATAACGTGTTACAACCAATTGGAGATCGCGTGATCGTTGAAGTTAAAGAAGCTGAAGAACAAACCGTTGGTGGCATCGTACTTGCTTCCAACGCTAAGGAAAAGCCAACCCAAGGCAAGGTTGTTGCTGTAGGTGCTGGCCTTTACGCTGAAGATGGCAGCAAGCTTCCTATGACCGTCCAAGAGGGCGATGAAGTATTATACGATAAGTATTCTGGCACCAAGGTGAAGTACGAAGGTAAGGAATACTTAGTCCTTCATGAAAAAGACATTTTGGCAATCGTTAAGTAATTTAAGGAGTGCAAGTTAAAAAATGGCAAAAGACATTAAGTTTTCAGAAGACGCAAGACGTTCCCTTTTACGGGGTGTAGACAAGCTGGCCAACACGGTTAAGACGACCTTGGGGCCAAAGGGCAGAAACGTTGTTTTGGAACAAGCCTACGGCAACCCAACCATTACTAACGACGGTGTAACCATTGCCAAGGCAATTGAACTGGAAAACCACTACGAAAACATGGGTGCCAAGCTGGTTGCAGAAGCTGCTTCTAAGACCAACGACATCGCTGGTGACGGTACTACTACTGCTACTGTTTTGACCCAAGCCATCGTTCAAGAAGGTATGAAGAACGTAGTTGCCGGTGCTAACCCTGTAGGCATCCGCCGCGGGATTGAAAAGGCTACTGACGCAGCTGTTGCCGCTTTGCACAAGAACAGCCATGAAGTTTCCAGCAGGGATCAAATCGCTCAAGTTGCTTCAATTTCTAGTGCTTCAAAGGAAATCGGCGACTTGATTGCGGAAGCGATGGAAAAGGTTGGCAACGACGGCGTAATTACTATTGAAGACTCACGCGGGATCGAAACTGAACTGAGCGTTGTTGAAGGGATGCAATTCGACCGCGGCTACTTGTCACAATACATGGTAACTGACAACGACAAGATGGAAGCTGATCTGGACAACCCATACATCTTGATCACTGACAAGAAGATCTCAAACATCCAAGACATCTTGCCACTGTTGCAAGAAATCGTGCAACAAGGCCGCGCGCTCTTGATTATCGCTGACGATGTTTCAGGTGAAGCTTTGCCAACTCTGGTCTTGAACAAGATCCGTGGTACCTTCAACGTGGTTGCCGTTAAGGCTCCTGGCTTTGGTGACCGCCGCAAGGAACAACTTGCAGACATCGCTGCCTTGACTGGTGGTACGGTCATTTCTGAAGACCTTGGCCTGGAACTCAAGGACACCCAACTTAGCCAACTTGGTCAAGCTCGCCGCGTAACCATCACCAAGGACTCAACTACCATCGTTGATGGCTCTGGCTCAAAGGAAGCCATCCAAGAACGGGTTGACACCATCAGAAAGCAAATCGAAGACACGACTTCTGACTTTGACAAGAAGAAGCTGCAAGAACGTCTTGCTAAGCTCACTGGTGGCGTTGCTGTCATCCACGTCGGTGCAGCTACTGAAACTGAACTCAAGGAACGCCGCTACCGCGTAGAAGACGCCTTGAACGCTACCCGCGCCGCTGTTGACGAAGGTTACGTAGCTGGTGGTGGTACTGCCCTGGTTAACGTTGAAGACGCTGTTAAGGCTGTTAAGGGCGACACTGCTGATGAACAAACTGGGATCAACATCGTTGCTCGCGCTTTGACTGCTCCAGTTCGTCAAATCGCTGAAAACGCTGGTCAAGAAGGCTCAGTTGTCGTTGACCACCTGCGCAAGGTTGACCCAGAAGTTGGTTACAATGCGGCTGAAGACAAGTACGTCAACATGATTGACGAAGGGATTATCGACCCAACCAAGGTTACCCGTTCAGCCTTGCAAAACGCTGCTTCAATCGCAGGCTTGTTGCTTACTACCGAAGCTGTCGTAGCAGAAATTCCTGAAGAAAAGAAGGATGCTGCCGCTCCAGCAGGTCAAGCCGGCATGATGTAAAAAGCCTAATCTAAACACAGAAGAATTACTGAAAAAGCTTAGCCGTTGGCTAAGCTTTTTTCTTGCCTGTGCCTATCGACAAGGAATTGCGGGAAATGCTGTATAATATAAGTCAGTACTAAAAGTGAGGGAAGTTTTATGCCAAAAGAAGCCACAACGCCAATGATGCAGCAGTATTACCAAATTAAGAGTGAGTACCCAGATGCCTTTCTCTTTTACCGGGTAGGGGACTTTTATGAGCTGTATGAAGATGACGCTATTAAGGGTGCCCAGATCTTGGAGCTCACCTTAACCCACCGGTCCAACAAGTCGGCCAATCCAATTCCGATGGCGGGCGTGCCCCACATGGCGGTTGATTCTTACATCAACACCTTAGTGGAAAAAGGCTACAAGGTGGCGATTTGTGAGCAGTTGGAAGACCCTAAAAAGGCCAAGGGAATGGTCAAACGGGGGATTATCCAGTTAGTGACGCCCGGCACCAAGATGGCCCAAGGGCCTGATGAAGGGCAAGAGAGCAACTATCTGACTTCCGTTGCCGGCGGCCGGGGCGGCTATGGTCTGGCTTATAGTGACCTGTCAACGGGGGAAGTTTTTGCCACGACCGTGCCTAATTTTGAAGAGGTGGTCAACGAGCTCTTGTCGCTTAGAACCAAAGAAGTTGTCTTTGCTGGGGAAATGCCGGCTGACGAGCGGGAGACCTTGGAAAAGGCTAATATCACCATTTCCCAGCCAGCCGAGCTGGCAGGCCAGCACGCCGAAATTTCTTATGTTGAGCAGCTCTTGTCCAGCCCTTTGGAGAAAAAGGCGACCCGGCAACTAGTCGTTTATTTGCTGTCAACGCAAAAGAGAAGCCTAGCCCACCTGCAGGTGGCTGAAAGCTACGAAGTTGGGCAATACTTGCAAATGTCCAACACCGTTCAAAGAAACCTGGAACTGACCCAGTCAGCCACAACTGGCAAAAAGCAGGGCTCCCTTTTCTGGGTCTTGGACAAGACCCACACGGCGATGGGGGGCCGCTTACTTAAGCAGTGGCTGAGCCGCCCGCTTTTATCTAAAGAAAAGATCCTGGCCCGGCAAGAAATGGTGCAAGCCCTAATCGACAACTACTTTACCCGGGAAAATGTGGTGGATGCCTTAAAGGGCGTCTACGACCTGGAGCGGCTAAGCGGCCGGATTGCTTTTGGCAATGTCAACCCAAGGGAACTCTTGCAGTTGTCACGCTCTTTAAATGCGGTAGGCCCCATCTTGGACGCCTTAAAGGAATCAGGCGACTCAAACTTAATAGCCTATGCCGCAGATATTGACCCTCAAGAAGAGGTCGCTGCCGACATCCAAAAGACCATCGTGGATGATCCGCCAATGTCGACTAAAGACGGCAACATCATCAGAGAAGGTGTAGATGAAGACTTAGACAAGTACCGGGGCGCCATGAATGGCGGTAAGCAGTGGCTAGCCCAAATGGAAGTCTCTGAGCGGCAAAAGACCGGGATTGACAACCTGAAGATCGGCTACAACCGGGTCTTTGGATACTTTATCCAGGTCAGCAAGGGCAATGTTTCCAAGGTGCCGCAAGACCGCTACATGCGTAAGCAAACCCTGACCAACGCCGAGCGCTACATTACACCGGAACTAAAAGAACACGAAAACCTGATTCTGGAGGCAGAATCCAAGTCAACGGAATTAGAACATGACCTCTTTGCCAAGCTAAGAGACCGGATCAAGGAGCACATTCCAGAACTCCAAAAATTGGGCAGACAATTGGCAGCCCTGGATGTTTTGGTCGCCTTTGCTGAAGATGCCGAAGAAAAGAACTATTGCCGGCCAACTTTTGCTAAAAAGCAAGAGATCGACATTAAAAACGGCCGCCACCCGGTGGTGGAAGCCGTGCTTGAAGCCGGTTCTTACATCCCTAACGATTTGACCATGGACGAAGATACCAGCATCTATCTAATCACGGGTCCCAACATGTCCGGTAAGAGTACCTACATGCGGCAGATGGCCTTGATCGCTATCATGGCCCAGGTTGGGTCTTTTGTACCGGCAGAAGCGGCAACCCTGCCAATTTTTGACCAGATCTTCACCCGGATCGGGGCAGCTGACGACCTTTATTCCGGCAAGAGTACCTTCATGGTAGAAATGAGCGAGGCTAACGATGCTTTGCAGCGGGCTTCCAGCCGGTCCTTGATCCTCTTTGACGAAATCGGCAGAGGGACGGCTACTTATGACGGGATGGCCTTAGCCGGTGCCATTATCAAGTACCTGCACGACAAGGTCGGGGCTAAGACCCTTTTTGCCACCCACTATCACGAATTAACGGAACTGGAGCAGACCCTGCCGCATTTAAAGAACATCCATGTCGGGGCTACCCAGGAAAATGGCAAGCTGATCTTCTTGCACAAGATCCTGCCAGGGCCAGCTGACCAGTCCTACGGGATTCACGTGGCCAAACTGGCCGGTTTGCCAAGAGAAGTCTTAAGAGAAGCTTCCAAGATGCTGAAGCGGCTGGAAGCAGAAGGGGCCAGCGAAATCAACCCTGTCAGCCAGCAGCTGGATTTGTTTGCCCCGGCCCCGATTGCAGAACCTGAGCCTGATCCAGACCAAGAGGCAAAAGACGACCTCTTAGACGAAATCAGCCAGACCAACTTGAACGAGATGACGCCGCTAGAGGTCATGCAGCTGGTCAGCGATTGGCAAAAGAGACTGGAAGACTAAGATGGCAGAAATTCATGAACTATCAGAAAATCTAACCAACCAGATCGCCGCTGGGGAAGTTATTGAGCGGCCAGCCAGCGTGGTTAAGGAGCTGGTGGAAAACGCGATTGATGCTGAAGCCACCCGGATCCGGGTGGAAGTGCTGAAATCCGGCTTAACTCAAATTTCCGTTCAAGACAACGGGATCGGGATTGCCCCGGACCAGATTGACCTGGCCTTTATGCGTCACGCCACCAGTAAGATCAAGAATGAGCGCGATTTGTTTAATATTGCAACTCTAGGTTTTAGAGGCGAAGCCTTGGCGTCCATTGCGGCGGTTTCCCATGCCGAGATCTTGACCTCAACTGATGGGCAAATTGGCACTAAGGCAGGCTTTAGCGGCGGGATCAAGAACTTTCAAGAAGACGCCGGCAGCCCTAAGGGGACCAAGATTACGGTTCGGGACCTTTTTTACAATACGCCAGCCCGTCTCAAGTATTTGAAGAGTCCCAAGACTGAGCTGCTAAAAATCGTCGACATCGTGGACCGGATTGCCCTGGGTCACCCGGAAATCAGTTTGACCCTGGCTAGCGACGGCAAGGTCCTCTTAAGAACGCCGGGCAACGGCAACTTGAAGCAGGACGTAGCCAACATTTACGGCCGCAAGGTGGCAGAAGAAATGCTCACGGTGGAAAGCGAAGACCCGGACTTTACCCTTTATGGCTTAGTTTCTCAGCCAGACCTCACCCGGTCCAACCGCAATTTTATCTCGATTTTGCTTAATGGCCGCTACATCAAGAACTACCAGCTGGCTGCGGCCTTAATGGATGGCTACGGCACCCAGCTGGCCGGGAAGAAGTACCCAATTGCCGTTTTGGCCATTGAAGCCGATCCCTTGCTGGTTGACGTCAACGTCCACCCAACTAAGGAAGAAGTTCGCTTGTCTAAAGAAAAAGAGCTGAGCCGGCTAATTACGGGTGCGGTCAGCCAGGCCCTGCTAGGGCAAGAGGAAGCGGGATCGGGCTCAAGTCCCCTTTTTAAGCTGACCCCTTATAAAAACAAGACCGAAATGGACCAGCTGGAATTCAATCTGGGGAAAAACGTGGTGGATTCTAAGCGCCCAGATGGCTTTTCCTTGCCAGAAGTCAGCGAAGCTGAGCCAAAGGCAATAGAGAAAGCCAAAACCAAGCAAGCAGAATCTGCTTTTGAAGCTAAAGCGGATGTAGAGCTTAAAAATAAGCAGCTGGAAGAAGCTACAAAAGAATCAGAAGAAAAAACCGCAGTTAGAGACTACGTTGACTTGAACCAGGTTAGAGAAGATGACCAGTATGTCTTAACCAAGACCTGGGACCAAAACGTTTTGGACCAGGCGCAGTTTCCGCCATTTGCTGGCGAAGACCAAGCTGTGGGTGAGGAGTTAATTGCGCCAGCTGATCGGGCGCTAGCCGCAAATTTGCCAGAACTGACCCTCTTGGGGCAGACCAAGGCCTATTTAGTGGCCAGCCATAAAGAAGACCTCTACCTGCTGGACCAAGTTGCCGTCAGAAGACGGCTGGAATATGACAAGATCGTCTCCAGCATCCAAAAAGCGGAGAACTATCAGCAAGGACTTTTAGAGCCCATGGTCTTTGATTTTGGGCCATATGACTATGAAAAGCTGAAGGACCAGCTGCCTAAGCTGAAAAAACTGGGCTTGATCTTGGAGGATTTTGGGCAAAATGCGCTCCTCATGCGGTCTTACCCAACTTGGATCAAGGGCGACCCGATGAGCGAAATTAGAGAGCTCTTGGACCAATTTTTGAACGCCCGCAAGCTAGACGAGGGCAAGATGGTCAGCTTTTTGGCGGCAAGGGCAGCAGAAATGGCCGTGCCTCGGCGAATCAAGCTGTCTGGCAGCGAGGCCAGTCAGCTTCTTAGAGACATCGCCAAGGCTAGCGACCCTTACCGGGATGCCAGCGGCCAGGTGGCCATCGTCCGCCTGAGTCAAACGGACCTAGGCAAGCTCTTTAAGAAAAACTAGAAATATAAAATATATTCTGTTAATTAAAAAAAGGATAACGGAGGATGTATTAGTTAGCTATGTACGAATTTTTTGAAGGGACCATCGCCTATGTCACCCCGGCCTATGTCGTTATCAACGTGGGCGGCGTTGGCTACCGGATCTTAACGCCCACCCCCTATGCCTACCATGAAGGAGAAAAGGCCAAGATTTATATTGAGCAGGTCGTGCGGGAAAATGATATCAGCTTGTACGGCTTTAAGAGCCAGCAAGACAAGGGCCTATTCAACAAGCTCAACCAAGTGTCCGGTATCGGCCCAAAGTCTGCTTTGGCCATCATGGCGGCAGAAGATAACGGTGCCTTGGCCAGCGCTATCGAAAGCGGCGAGGTCAACTACTTGACCCGCTTCCCCGGCATTGGCAAAAAGACCGCTTCTCAGATCGTCTTGGACCTGCGGGGCAAGATGGGCAATTATGTGGCAGAAAACCTCTTTAACGAGGAAACGCCAAAGGCAGGCCTGTCTCAAGACCTACAAGATGCTCTGGCAGCATTGGCGGCTCTGGGCTACACCCAAAGAGAAATCGACCGGATTACGCCTAAGATGGAGAAATTGCCAGAAATGTCAGCTGACCAATACATCCGCAAGGGCTTGGGCTTTTTGCTGAAAAAGTAAATTTAAGTAAGAACAATAAACTAGGTGAAATCGATGCAAGATGAACACGTAACCAGCGCTGAGGCCGGAGCGGGCGAAGAAGCGACTGAATTGTCCCTTCGCCCCCAAACCCTCAGCCAGTATATCGGCCAAGGGCACGTCAAGCGCGACATGGAAGTTTATATCCAAGCCGCCAAAAAGCGGGGCGAAGCCTTAGACCACGTTTTGCTCTACGGCCCGCCCGGCCTTGGTAAAACGACCCTGGCCTTTGTCATTGCCAATGAATTAGGCGTTAATTTAAAAAGTACCAGTGGTCCGGCCATTGAAAGAGCGGGGGACCTGGTGGCCCTCCTTACCGACCTTGACCCAGGCGACGTCCTCTTTATCGACGAAATCCACCGCTTGGCCAAGCCAGTTGAAGAAGTCCTGTATTCTGCCATGGAAGACTACTACATCGACATCGTGGTGGGCGAAGGTCAAGCCACGCACGCCGTCCACCTGCCCCTTCCGCCCTTTACCCTGATTGGGGCAACGACTTTAGCGGGGCAACTGTCAGCGCCTTTGCGCGACCGTTTTGGCATTGTCGAGCACATGCAGTACTATGAACTTGAAGACCTCGAAGAGATTGTTTTGCGGTCTAGCCGGGTTTTCCACACCGAAATTTCTGAAGATGCAGCTCTAGAGCTTGCTCGCCGGTCGCGGGGGACGCCGCGGGTGGCCAACCGCCTCTTAAAGCGGGTCCGGGACTTTGCGGAAGTCAAGGGCGAAAGCGAGATTTCTTTTGAAACGACGGCTGCTGCCTTGCGTCAGCTGCAAGTTGATGATGCCGGGCTTGACCAAACAGACCGCAAGCTCTTAAGGACCATGATCATGAGCTATGGCGGCGGACCTGTTGGCATCAGGACTCTGGCCTCCAACATCGGCGAAGACCGAGAAACGATTGAGTCTTTGTATGAGCCATATCTGCTGCAAAAAGGCTTTATCGTCATGACCCCGCGGGGCCGGGTTGTCACCGAAAAAGCCTACCGGCAGCTGGGCTTGCCCCTGCCAAGCGATGAAGCATAGCCAAAAGACAGTTATTGAAGTATAATACTCAATACAGTCTAACTTTAATAGCGAATAAAATAATTTTACGAGGTGGAAAATTTGAATACTTTTGTATTAGCAACTAATAGCGGCGCCGGCAGCAGCGTCATGATGATCGTGATGCTGGCAGTCCTTTTCGGCTTTACCTACTTCACCATGATCAAGCCGCAAAAAAAGCAGCAGCAAGAACGTCAAGACATGATGAGCAAGCTGCAAAAGGGCGACAGCGTGGAAATGGTTAACGGCTTGCGCGGCAAGATCGACTCCATCAACGACGCTGACAAGACGGTCGTTTTGGACGCTGACGGCATCTACTTGACCTTCTCTCGTTTAGCCGTAAGAACGGTTTTGAAGAAGGCTGATGCCGCTCAAGCAAGCGAAGCTCCAGTTAAAGAAGAAGCCGCAGAAGCAGAAAACAAGGAAACTGCCGCTCCAGTTGACAAGGCTGATGCTGACAGCGCTGAAGACGAGAAGTAAGACGATAAAAAGTACCCAAAATAATGATGTGACCCCAAAAATTGGGACAAATT